>CAIYZW010000708.1 GCA_903930725.1 uncultured Bacteroidota bacterium | reverse complement strand
GGCAGAGCGGCTGCCCAAATTAACCGTGACATCGAAAAATCGCTCCACATCAGGCTTGTAGCCCGGTTCGACTGGCGGGTCAATAACTTTGCAAACAGCCATAATATCACACCAAAAGAGGCTGTTAAAAAAATTAAGGAACTCGACGAAAATCGTGAAAAGCTCATCAAAGCCTTTGCCACCGAAGGAAATTGCATCCAATGCTACGATGTTTATTACAGCACCGAATACCTGACCAACGAACAGATTGTTTCGTCAATCGTTCAGTTGATGCAGCTTAAAAAGCTGATTTAATGGTTTCTACCTTCAATTTTAAATTCACGGATTCCTGGTTTTAAATATTCAACTTCTGATTTCCGATTTCATTTTTCAAAATCCGGATTTCAGAAGTTTTGCTTTTCGTGTATTTTTACAATCAAAATTTTAATCTAATGATCGAAAAAAATCTTATTCAGGATAAAACCTTCAAAGTTCAAACCGAGCAATTTGCCGACATAAAAATCTTACGTTATCGCGTACCGGGTTTCGATGAGTTGCCCAGTTCACAAAAAATATTGCTTTACTACCTTTACCAAGCAGCCCTTGCCGGCCGCGACATTCTGTGGGATCAAAACTACAGGCACAATCTTTTAATCAGAAGATCGCTGGAAAATATTTTCAAAACTTACAAAGGCGAATGCTCCGGCCAAAACTGGGATAATTTCGTGGTTTATCTCAAAAGAGTGTGGTTTTCAAACGGCATTCATCACCATTATTCGATGGATAAATTTATTCCCGAAATTGCCGAAGAATATTTTAATGAACTGCTCAACAACGCTGATTTTGCAGGATTTCCAGGCAATTTTAACGATATTGGAAGTTTTGCCAAAATGATTATTCCACTCATTTTTGACGAAGAAATTGCTTCAAAAAGAGTGGTTCAGGATTCCGGTCGGGATATGATCGAGGCTTCGGCAAACAATTTTTACGAAAATGTGAACCAGCAGGAAGCCGAGGATTTTTATCAGAAATTATCAGATGCAAACGACCCCAATCCTGTTTCGTTTGGGCTGAACTCGAAACTGGTAAAAGAAAATGGCAAAATTGTCGAGAAGGTGTGGAAGGTTGGTGGCATGTACTCCGCAGCCATCGAAAAAATCGTTTTCTGGCTCGAAAAGGCCATCAACGTAGCCGAAAATCCTATTCAAAAAGCCACACTAAGTAAACTTATCGCCTTTTATAAATCCGGTGATCTTAAGGAATTTGATGAGTACAATATTTTGTGGCTTCAGGATACAAAATCGCTTGTTGACGTGGTTAACGGCTTTATCGAGGTTTATGGCGATCCGCTTGGACGAAAAGGAACTTTCGAGTCGGTGGTTTCGATACGTGATACCGAATCAACGAAAAGAGCCAAAACTGTTAGCGACAACGCACAGTGGTTCGAGGACCATTCACCAACCGATCCTGAATACAAAAAGAAAAACGTAACCGGAGTTTCGGCAAAAGGTATCAATGTGGTGATCGAATCCGGCGACTGTTCGCCATCAACGCCCATCGGCATCAACCTACCCAACGCCGACTGGATAAGGGCAGAATACGGCTCAAAATCGGTAACGATTGATAACATCATGGTTGCCTACGATGAAGCCTCAAAGAATTCGGGAGCCATCGAGGAGTTTGCCTGGTCGGATGAAGAAGTGCAACTCTCGAAAAAATGGGGAAATCTAAACTCAAACCTGCACGTTGATCTTCACGAAATTGTTGGACACGGTTCGGGGAAAATAAAGGAAGGCGTTGGCAACCCGGCTGATACGTTAAAAAACTATGCCTCAACCTTCGAAGAAGCCCGTGCCGACCTTGTTGCGCTTTATTATGCAATTGACCCAAAATTGGTCGAGCTAAAGCTGATGCCCGAAATTGAGGTGGGATTTGCGGAATACAATTCGTACATCCGCGGTGGAATGATGACCCAGTTGGTTCGTGTTGAACTGGGGAAAAATATCGAGGAATCGCACATGCGAAACCGCCAGCTTATTGCATCCTGGGCTTACGATCTGGGCAAATCCGATGAAATCATCACCAAAAAAACGAGAGATGGCAAAACGTTTTTCGTTGTAAACAACCACTTGCAGTTAAGAGAAATTTTTGGCTCAATGCTTTGCGAAATCCAGCGGATAAAATCGGAGGGGGATTATGAAGCAG
>CAIYZW010000707.1 GCA_903930725.1 uncultured Bacteroidota bacterium | reverse complement strand
TGCACACACTCAACGAAATGGATAATTACGGTTTTTTGGAAGTTTCTACAAATGCCAACCAGATTATCTGGAGTGTTGTTGGTTTATTGAACCGGTTAAAACTTAAAAGCGACTTTCCAGTTCAACTTTTTGAAGAATTATTTAATCTGTTAAAAAAACTGAA
Organism: uncultured Bacteroidota bacterium; assembly: GCA_903930725.1. Lineage (GTDB taxonomy): Bacteria > Bacteroidota > Bacteroidia > Bacteroidales > 4484-276 > CAJATL01. The sequence goes on along the minus strand of CAIYZW010000707.1, from coordinate 4,221 downwards.
CTACAATCGCCCTTCGCGCGAGCACTCATTGATTTTGAACTTTTTCCTGAAACGGCCGGATCATTTCCACATTTTCGAACAATTCATCAGTTGGTGGGATATTAAAAACCTCCGGGATGAGGATTTTCAAAACGAACAATTTAAGGATGTTTCTTATCCGGCTCTTGCCGAAACACTTTATATTTCGTTGAGTAAGAACTGTTTGGCCTATGTTGCTGAAAGCAAAGAACAATTGGAAGATCAGGATAAAAGATGGATGATTTCGCTTTCGCATGAACTTGATGAACTCTATATTAAATATCCCGGCTACAAGATGTTTCCGTTTTATGCGTCAAAACTCAGGCTAAACGCAGGAATTACACATGGTGTATTAACAGCTTTTCTGCCTTTTGCCCGCCGCAATTCGAGCCAGTTTTGGGTATGGGATTTCCTGGCAGATTTCTTTCCGACCAACCCCGATTTACAATTGGCGCTTTATTGCAAAGGAATGCTTTGCCGGGCCGACGACCACATGAAACTCGCGATACAGGCAAAACTTCTTGAGTCCTTTATAAATCATAATATGTTTGATGAAGCTCACGAAGAACTCGACAAAATAATCCAGGTAAAGGAATATAACAAATGGAAAATTCATGCTGCTTTGCTGGCACACAAAAGCAAAGATTGGTATTTAGGTTCATCAAACCGTCGCCAGTCAATGAAAACTTATTCCCGCTTTGCAAAGGACGGCGAGTCTGTGCTTTTTAATGATCAACCTACAAAAATGGCTGTAATCTCGGCTTATCTTCCCGACCGTGGAGTTGCATTTATTGTTACCGAAGATTTAACCAATGCAAAATTTAAAGTTTCAAAATACAGGATTTATAATCCCGAACCCGGCATGTTGCTGCAGGTAATCACCGAGACGGTTGATGGAACCGTTGAAGTAGTCCAGGCCAAGCCTGCAACAGTACAAACACATGAAAAACTGTTTCAGATCGTCGAAGGACGAATTAAAATTATAAACACCGGGCAGTTTGGCATTGTAAACGCTGTGTTTGTTCCACAGGAATTAATCGCGCAAGCCGGAATCCATGATGGTGACCCGGCAATTGTTAAAGCCTTACGAAGCTACGACAAGAAAAAAGATAACTGGGGCTGGAAAGCAATCAGTTTAAAAATCAATTATTGATAAATTACAAATTTTTCTGCTGGCTTGCCGGCATCATTTCGAAAACCAATTTTACAACTAAAAACTTATGGATATTTTTGATGTCTCCCTCGCCCAGGTGCTGAGTGATAAACAATCGGGTTCAGTGGCCGTTTTACAGCAGTTGATCCGAACCGTTTTATCGTACCTTACCCGCGAAAAAAACACATCCGAAAGCCTGATTGTCATAAAATACCGGTTGCCCACGATAACCGCCGGTCTGAAGCACTTTTCGGTAGTAAATCACTTTTTAAAGGAACTCGAAAACCAGGTTAACCTGATCGAAGAAAAATCTTCGGAAGAAGAGACTTTGTACGATTTTGTAACCAAATACGATAATCACTGGAAAGATGCCAACAAAAATGTAGCAGCGCTGGCACTAAATACGCTTGATTGTGAGGGAAAGACCATTCTTCTTCACAGCAATAGCAGCGTGGTGAGCAGCTTTTTCAGGAAGATGAGCGAAGCAGGCGTTAATCTTCGGGTCATTCAAACCGAATCACGCCCCGAAAATGAAGGTCGCTATCAGGCCAGAATACTTGCCGATCTTGGTTTTGATGTTGAATTTGTGGTAGATTCGGCCGCCGGCTTTATGATGAAAAATGTTGATTTGGTCATTACAGGCGCCGATCAGATTCAAAAAGACTATTTCGTGAATAAAATTGGTACTTTCGTTATCGGGCTTCTTTGCCGCGAGTACAAGGTGCCCTTGATTGTACTTGCCGACAGCCGCAAAATTTCGGATTCAGCCGGCAATCCCGACTCACTCAAAAATCTCATCCGACCTTCACAGGACATCTGGAATGTTGCACACGAAAAAATCCATCCTGTAAACTACTATTTCGAACCAGTCCCAATCGGTCTTGTATCAACGATTATCACCGAAAATTCGGTGATAAAACCTGCCGAATTGTAAAACCGGAGTTTCCTATTTTTGCATTTTTCTTATCGGATGATTTTGATTTTTACCGAATCAACAAGAAGAATATTACTTTTATAGCATGAACTGGGACATCTACATCAAAGGTTTTAAGGGCTTTCTACAACTCGAAAAATCGCTCTCACCCAACTCGGTTGAAGCCTACATCAGGGATGTTACAAAGCTTGCCCAATATATCGAAATCAAGGGATTGGGTTTGTCGCCCGAACAAGTTGACACCAAACTTCTTGAAGCTTTTGTAAGCTGGGTTGCCGAAGTTGGCTTCAGTGCCGTGAGTCAGGCCAGGATAATCTCAGGCATCCGCGCCTTTTATAAATATTTGCTCATCGAAGATATTATGAATCATAATCCATCCGAACTTATCGAAGCACCCCACACCGGAAGGATGCTTCCGGATACTTTGAACATCGAGGATGTCGAAAAACTGATTTCGGCCAACGACCTTTCCAAACCCGAGGGCGAGCGCAACAAAGCAATCATCGAAACACTTTATGGCTGTGGGCTTCGCGTTTCGGAACTGGTTAATCTTAAACTTTCGAACCTTCATTTTGATATCGGCTTTATAAAGATTATTGGGAAAGGAAATAAGGAAAGATGGGTTCCGGCAGGTGAAATGGCTATAAACCAGATAAATAATTATATCCGGTTTGTAAGAAATCATCAGGAAATAAAAAAAGGCAACGAAGACTTCCTTTTTCTTAACCGGCGTGGCAGCAAATTAACCCGTGTAATGATTTTCCATATTGTGAAACAGTTGGCCGAAATTGCCGGAATTCAAAAAACCATCAGCCCGCATACTTTGCGTCATTCGTTTGCAACGCATTTGGTGGAAGGCGGCGCCGATCTGCGTGCTGTTCAGGAAATGCTCGGACACGAATCCATCACAACAACCGAAATTTATACACATCTCGACAGAAAATATCTTAGAGAAAGCATCGAAAGGTACCATCCGTGGGGAAGGAGGTAAAAAGCTGGCAGTTGACAGTGGCCAGTCAGCCGGCAGTCGGCAGTGGGAAGGCAAAAAAAAACAGAAACGTCCGCACTAATTGGTATATCAGCTTCAGTCACCCGAAGACAAAATGCGTCCGTCCCTGCAATATTTACAAACTCAGTTATTATTCTTCGTCATCTTCGTAATCTTCGAGGAAAACACCCCAGCTAACGGCTGAAAGTTTATCATCTTCAAAGAAAAAGTCAATCATGGCATCGTCGAACGAAACGCGTTTTTCGTTTTCATCTTCTTCTGACTCCATAATTTCGGTGTCAATTTCCGAGAAACCGTTATCCTTCATGAGTTTAATCACTTCGTCTTCCTTTAGGGTAAAAATCTGTTTACCAAAAAGCGTGGCGTCAGGATTGTCGGTTTCGATGTTGATGAGGCCAGGCTCCTCTTCATTTTCGAAAAATGCAGAAACCTGCAAATCCCAAAAATGATAAACGGTAGTATCGCCTTCTTCTTCATCTTCAAAAACTTCATCTTCGTCAGGTTGTCCAAGATATTCGAACACTTCCTCGGGAGTTGCCCCAAATTCAAGCACACCAAAACCTTCGAGTGGCTTGATTTCTAACTTCATTTTCTTCATAATTTTAATTTGAAAAAGAATTATTTAAATGGTGAATTTTGTTCTTTGGCCATGTGGTTAAAAACCAGTTTATCAATTAATTTCGGAAAAAATTTATTCAGTAAAACTGTCAATTTGCCTTGCCCGGTTAGGATTAGCCTGTGTTTACGTTTTTCGATAGCATCAGCAATTTCGCGGGCTACTTCGGCAGCACTCATCATTTTGCCTTCGGCGCGTGGCGATTCGCCCTGCTGTGTTCCATTGGCCGAGAGGGCTGTATTTCTGATGTTTGAGGCTGTAAATCCCGGGGAGGCAATTAAAACATGAAGTCCCTTTTTCAGGTTTTCGATGCGGATAACTTCGAGCAGGCCTTGCATGGCAAATTTTGAAGCCGAATAACCTGTTCGCCCCGGCAATCCTTTATAACCGGCAATTGATGACACGCCAACAAGTGAACCTCTGGATTGAAGCAAATGCTTTATGGCGTATTTGGAACAATAAACGGTTCCCCAAAAATTAACATCCATCAG
>CAIYZW010000706.1 GCA_903930725.1 uncultured Bacteroidota bacterium | reverse complement strand
CTGCTGGTGGGGATTCGAAACCTCCACCCGATTCATACACCTGCCATAAATGCGGCATCAAAGCTACAATCAAGTTTACCTATCAGTTTTGTGGTTATCACAACCACAACAGGAACTGGCCCTGCCATAAATACAATGTACTTTTCAATTTTTGCTAACGTCTTTTCATATTCCTTGCTCACCGAACCAGTTACATTAAGCTGGACATCAAGTGAATTTTCCAAAATGGAGTTATCCGCGTAAAATGAAAGATGTTTCACCTGCTTGTTTTTAAATTTGAAATCAAAATTAAACTCTGGGTCAAGTGTAAAATGTCCCTGCGGAATGGTTACCGAAACATTGTTGCCTTCGTAAAGAACCAGATTTGAAAAATTATAGGTAAACCCATCTTTCTGAGGGCTTATTTCAACGCCGGGAGCCTGGTATTTTATGCGTGTAAACGTCAATACCGGTTTGCCTTTGCCTGTAAGGTCGGCGTTAAAACCGAACTCGCCTTCAATAAAGGCATCTTCAAAAGTAGCATTTGAGGTTGTCAGGGTCATCTCATTTCCATTTATGGAGGCTTCGTCAACTTTTCGTAAATACCCATAATTTTCAGTTCCAACCACAATGTTATCAGCAACAATAAGGTCTTTGGCCTTCCGGCTACTGATAATTTCGTAGCGGTAAATGCCCTGAGCCATTTCGAGGCTATCACTGACTAAGTGGTAAACCGTGGTGTCAATTACTTTAAGATTGGGGTTGGTAACGTTGGGCAACCCTTTTAAACAGCGCACGCCAAATCCATTAAAAACACTCCCATTGCTGGAATTTACAACCGGGTTGCCGGAAGTAAAATCGTAACCAGTTGCCTGTGCGCCCGGAGTTCCAGACGACGACCAAAAAGTACTGAGGTTGTTTTGCCCCAAAAAACCAGAAGCGGCATCAAACTTTCCGTTCATCAGCGCATCGAAACCGGAAGTACCGGTTATTGCCAGTTCAGTTCCGGCGGCTTCGGCACCTCCAAAAGCATCAAAAAGCGTCTGCCATTCGGCCTGGTTGGGCAAATGCCAGCCTTCGGGACAAATACCTTTTGTGTTTTCAAGGGTGTCGTATGCCATCATTTCGTCCCACTGGTACAATCCGCCAAATTCGCCACAATTGGCTGGCACATTTTCGTAGCAATATTTTTCGATAACGTCATTATCCGTCTGATTTAGCGAAGCATTGATTTTGGTTCCAACATTCAGATTTTCGGCAAACCAGCATTGTTCGCCAATTTGTACAGTCTGGTATTGCTGCTTGTCGCGGGGATCGGTGAACATTTGTCCACATTCAAAAGTATCCATCGGGTCGCGGCCATATTCCACCCATTCAGAACCATTAAAGAAATTGATGCAGTGCGTGTCGGTGTTGAAGATAATTAAACCAGCCGCAGGATTGGGAATGGAATCCCTTTCCTCGGTCGTCATTCGGGGAGGCAGAAAACCCTGGGAATTGGAATTTACATCCAATTTTGCGGAAGAATCAGGCTGGTTAGTTCCAATCCCAACCTGGCCTTTGTTGTAATAAACCACATTCTGGTTTTTCTGCCAATTGGTAGTGTCGCCGGTTTGCCCGGCATACAAGGCATAAGGCACACTCAAAAATTGAGAAACTCCCAAAACCTGAAACTCTCCGCTGCCGGTAAGGTCAATGGCGGTTTGGAGGAAATGAGAAGCTGTTCCCCAACCAATTTCAGCAAAACTGCCGGATAAAACCTGTGTCGGGTGGCCAATTTCCAGCGTAAAAAGCCCCATGCTGTTGGTGGTGATCTGATGCTGCTCACTGTAAACCAATATCCCTTCCGGGCTTCCGGCAAGGATGGAGATTTTAACTGCGATTTCCTGGTTAATCACCGGATCGCCGTTCAAATCGCGGGCTACTGCCTGGTATTTGAAGGCTTGCGGGGCTTGAGCAAAAAGTGCCGTTGCTACCAGCATCAGCAAACAAAGGATGTAAATCTTTCTCATCTTTTAAAATTTTAGACGGTTGACAAAGCAATGATTTTTAATTGCCTCCGAAATTATGACAAAAACCGCCAATATTTTTAAGAAACGGGAGATTCTTTTTGAAAAGGT
>CAIYZW010000705.1 GCA_903930725.1 uncultured Bacteroidota bacterium | reverse complement strand
CGCTGCGCCTTGCTGCGTAAGGCCATACTGCGCGAATAAGGTTGCGCTGAACCTGTTCGACCGTTCAGCACGGTTCACTTCGCGATCCGATTCGAGCAGGCGCCGTTCAAAACCAAGCGATTTTGAATTATTGAGGTTGGCATATTCGATGGCTGTTTCGACTGGAATATCAAAAAACCTGACACCTTCGACCGGAGGAACCAGTTCGATTTGTTGATCGTCGTGTGTTCGGAGATAAGATTTCAGTTTAAACATCCTGTCTTCAAAATCAATGTTCATGTTTTCGACTTCGGCTTCGGCGCGGAGTAGCTGTAACTCAAGCTGCAGGAGATCGTTTTCGGGGATTTTACCCAGATTATAGCGGCCAACGGCTATTTTATAAAGCGTGTCGTAGTTGGCCATTTTTTGAAGTGCAATCTTCTTTTGAATTTGCGAAACCAGCAAATTGAAAAAGTAATTGGTCGCGGTTATCGAAATTTGCTCTACATCTTCAAGGTAGCGGCGTTTGGCTTCATTGTAAATGATCGGGTCAATTTTTTTTGACCACCGGTACGGGTTGAAACTGAATATTTCCTGCGAATAGCCGATAATCATTGGGCTTGAAAGATAAGCTGTGGGCGTGCTGTCGGCAAGATAATCAATGCGCTGCAGGTTTGATTTGAGATAGACCTGACCGCCGGTAAAACCAATATTTTTGCTGAGCGACATCTCGGCAGCTGTGTTGGCAAGACTTCTTTCCAAAAAAACATCAGAGCCATCGTCCAGCGTAATTTTATCAATCGAACGGCTGATGTTGGGCAAGGTGGCGTCAAAATTAAGTTTTGGCAACAATAATGCTTCGGACGACCGAAATTCCCAGAAACTCTTTAAAAACTGATTTTTAGCCGACAAAGCATCCGGCGATTGGGTTTGCGCAATTCCGATGATTTGTTCGAGGGTATAACTTCGTGGAATTTCCTGCGAAATGGCCCCGATTTGGATGATCAGGGAAATTAAAAACAATAGGATGTATCTCAAATTCATGTTCATTAAATCTTTATAAAAACCTGTTTTAGATAAGCCTGAAAACATAAAAACGATTCTCCAGGTTACGAATCAATTCAAAATTTCCTAAAATATAGTTCTGTTACGATCTGTAATTAGTGATTTAAAAATGTGATTTGATTGAAATTTGTATTTTGATTTTTGAAAATTTCCTCTAAAAATAACCACAAACTTACAATTTGACTCTAATCATGCCTCAGTGAAGTTACCGGGTCTTGCTGCGCTGCCTTGCGCGCAGGCATCAAACCAAAAATAATCCCGACAGATGCCGAAACGCCAAACGAAATAAAAATGGACATGCCCGAAATGATGGTCAGAATTCCGGTGGCCTGCATGATTACTCTGGCAAGGATTACACCCAGAATAATTCCGATAAATCCGCCGGTAACGCTGATAATGGTAGCCTCGGAAACAAACTGAAAAATGATGTCGTTTTTGCGGGCACCGATGGCCATCCGAACACCAATTTCGCGGATGCGCTCCATTACCGAGGCAAGCATGATGTTCATAATGCCGATGCCGCCAACGATGAGCGAAATACTTGCAATGGCTCCCAGAACAATATTGAAAATATCTTTGGTTCGCTGCTCCTGTTTTAGCAACAACTCGGGAACTTTTATCTCGAAATCGTCTTTATTATTGTGGCGGCGAGTCAGCATCCGGCTGATAACGGCGGCGGTTTCGCTGAGTTTGTCGCTGTTTTTCATCTGAACGATAATTTTATCGAGCTGGTTTGTTTGTGCACCATTTTGTCCTGATGATGAAGAAATGGCAAAATCACCAAAAACCATAAAATTTTCATCTCCATTTCCCGAAGACTGCGATCGGTCCATATATCTCAGAAGCATGGTGCTGATTGGCGTAAAAACAGTATTGTTAAATTCGCTGACGCCCAGGTTTTGAGATGCTTTCTCAGAAATCAGCCTGCTTTTTAAAACGCCAACAACAGTTAGCCAGATTCCGCCGCATTTAATTTTTTTTCCGATTGGATTTTCTTTCTTAAAAAACTTGGCTTTAATATCGGGACCAATGATGCAAACCGGGCTGCCACTGATAATTTGCTGTTCGTTAAACATTTTGCCTTCTTCGAGATCGAGGCTGAAAACAATGAAAAAATCAGGGGTAACGCCGGTAAACTGCGCCTGACGGCGTTCGCCATCTTTAATTACAAAAGTGGTATAAACCGCCTCCGGGCTGATGCGTTCGATTTCGGGAATTACCGATTTTATGCTTTCAACATCCATCATCGTGAGCCCGGGCGAATAATCTTTCTGGCTGTCCTGTCCCTGCTCGGTCTCACTGTTTTCGCTGCTTTGGGTTGAGCCTTGCTTAAGTTCGGCTTTTGGTGTGATGACGATGTTATTTACACCAACCATTTTCATTTGTTCGAGGATTTCCTGTTGGGCGCCGTTTCCGATGGCCATCATCGAAATAACAGCAGCCACGCCAAAAATAATTCCGAGCGCGGTAAGAATTGACCTGAATTTATTGATGAAAACCGCATCAAAAGCCGAGTTCAGGTTGTGGCTGTATCTTTTGAAGGGATTGAATTTATTCATCTATTCGCGAAATTTTCATGTCCTTTTCATTCTCGGGAATGGTGAGATACACAAAATCATCGGGATTGAGACCTTTTAAAACGATAATCTCGTTTTCGTTGCTTTCGCCGGTAAGCACTTCTTTTTTGATGACCGATCTGCCCGATTCGAGATAGACAAACGATGTAGAATCGGCATTGTGCAAGGCTTCAAGCGGAATAAACAAACTCGAATCAATGATGGCGGTAATTACTGCATTTTTGGTTGTCATGGCCGGCCGCAGGATGGTATCGTTGCCGGTAACGTTTATAATGACTTCGAAAACCTTGGCGTTTGAACCTTGTTTTTGCTCACCAATATTGGCAACTTCTCTAACCTCGCCTGAATAATTTCTGTCGGGGAAAGCATCCACACCAACCTCCACACTTTGCCCTTTTTTAACTTTGCTGATGTCAATTTCGTTGACGTAAGTTTTTACAATCATCTGGCTGAGGTCGGGAAGTGTTGCCACCACCGG
>CAIYZW010000704.1 GCA_903930725.1 uncultured Bacteroidota bacterium | reverse complement strand
GGTTTTTCGGGTGCAGCAATTCCAAATGAGGATTGGCTGATTTCTCCGACTTTGAATTTTGACCCTTACGACAACGAAACTCTGAATTTTGAAACTGCCATGAATTATACCGGAGAGGTTCTTCATGTGCTTATTTCGTCAAACTATGTTAGTGGTGACCCCAACCTTGCGACCTGGGATGAACTTGAAGCTGAGCTTTCGACCGGAGGTTATGTTTGGGCTCCTTCGGGGGCTATTGATATTTCTGATTACAACGGAAATGTGCATATTGCTTTTAAATATCTTTCGGATGCCGCAAGTGCTGCATCGTGGGAAGTTGACGGTATTATGGTTACCGGAGAAATTTCGGGAACAAACCCGGTAATCATTGTTAGTTCGCCGGTTGCCGGGGCACAATGGTGGCAGGGAAATGCTTACCAGATTACCTGGAATGCCATGAATACCTCGCCCAATGTTAAAATTGAAGTTTCATCAAATGCTTCCGCCGGAACACCAACCTGGACACAAATCGGAACAGCTTTAGCTACCGCCGGAACCTGGACCTGGAATGTTCCTGCCGGACAAACCATCGGGAACGATTATAAAATTAAAATTTCGGATAATAATGCTGCCACAGTTTTTGGCCTGAGCGGAACATTTTCGATTGTAGCGCCACCGACACTATATAATATTGTGATTAACGAAATCATGTACAATCCGCCAACGGCTCAAGGCCCTGATACCGATTACGAATGGATGGAAATCATGAATAATGAAACTTTCCCGGTTGATATCTCCGGGTGGAAAATCACGACAGCAATTGATTACACTTTTACGGCAGGTACGGTTCTTCAGCCCAACGGCTATCTCGTTATCGCTGTTAAACCCGACACAATCATTAATTTTTATGGCATCACCAATGTTGTCGGACCATATACCGGTGGCATAAATAACACCGGCGAACTGATTGAGCTAAAAGATGCTTCTTTGAATGTTATTGATGCTGTTACTTATGGCATTATAGCCCCATGGCCACCCGAGCCAAATGGAACAGGCAAATCCCTTTCGCTTCTTGACCCGGATTTGAATAACAGCCTTCCTGAAAGCTGGGTAGCAAGTACCGAAGATTATGGCACACCGGGTATTCCTAATTTTTCTCCTGATCCAACCCTTATTGTTGCGTATCCAAACGGAGGCGAATATTTACAGCAGGGACAATCGTACAACATTACCTGGCAGGCAATGAATTATGCCGGAACCGTGAAAATTGAACTTTTGGATGGCGCAGCGGTAAGCCAGATTTTGGCTACCTCAGTAAATTCAGCTGATTTAAGCTGGACATGGAATCTGGCAACAAACCAACCATTAGGAAGCCAGTTTAAAATAAGAATTACCGATACTTCAACCGGAACACCTTCGGATGAAAGTAATGACTTTTTCTCCGTCATTCCTCCTGTTACAATTCCAAACCTGGTGATTACCGAAATCATGTATAACCCACCAGAAGTTGGAACCGACAGCCTCGAGTTTATCGAAATTTATAATAATGATAACGTTGCTGTTGATTTGACAGATTACCATTTTTCGAGTGGCGTTGAGTTTATTTTTCCTTCGATGAGCATGAACCCTGGTGATTATGTGGTTGTTGCTGTAAATCCGACGGCGATGCAAAACACCTTTGGCGTTACAGCATTGCCAACCATCAGTGGAGGTTTAAACAATACAGGCGAATTGCTCGAACTCCAGGATAACTTTGACAATATTGTTGATTTTGTAACATACGCGGATTATACTCCCTGGGATTCACTTGCCGATGGTTACGGCCCTTCGCTCACTTTGTGCGATCCATCCAGCGATAACAACCTGCCCGAAAACTGGGCACATTCCATTGATTTTGCTGCTTTGAATGCTGCCGGAGATTCGATCTGGGCAACGCCGGGAGCCGGTTGCGGAGTGCCAGCACCAGTTGCTGATTTTGTAGCAAGCAACACCTCAATTCAGACAGGCCAATCAATAACATTTACCGATCTTTCGACCGGTACGCCAACTTTATGGCAATGGGCTTTTGAAGGCGGATCACCGACAACTTTTGAAGGGCAAAATCCACCGGCTATTACCTATAATTCGGCAGGAACTTTTGATGTTAAGCTCACAGTTACAAATGAAGGGGGCTCTGATGTTGAACAAAAAGTAAATTATATCACCGTTACTACAACTCCACCTCCACCTGTTGCCAATTTTGTTGGAACCCCGCTTACAATTTTTGTTGGCGGAAGTGTTGGTTTTACCGATCTCTCAACAAATACGCCTACTTCATGGGTCTGGACTTTTGAAGGAGGATTACCGGCAACATCTACATCACAAAATCCTTCAAATATTGTTTACAATACTGCCGGAACTTTTGATGTGACGCTTGTTACCACAAACGCTTATGGTTCTGATACCGAAATCAAAACAAATTATATTACAGTTCAGGTGATTCCTCCTCCGCAAGCGGCTTTTACAGGAAATCCTACCACCATTTTTGTTGGACAAAGTGTAACTTTCACCAACCAATCAACAGGTAACCCAACTTCGTGGCAATGGGTTTTTGAAGGCGGTACTCCGGCAACCTCAAATTTACAAACTCCACCTGCGATTTTTTACAACAACGCAGGAGTTTTTGATGTTTCGCTCACTGTTTCAAACACGAATGGTTCAACCACCGAAACTAAAACAGATTATATTACCGTGCAGGGCACAACAGTACTTAACCTGGTTATTACCGAGATTATGTACAATCCACCAGACATTGACACTGATACTTTGGAATACATCGAAATTTACAACAATAGTACGGTTGCAGCAGAGCTTAGCGGGGTTTATTTTTCGCTTGGCATCGTTTACACCTTTCCAAATTACACACTTAATCCTTACAATTCTGTTGTTGTTTGTAAAGATTCGGTTGCTTTTAATACAGCTTTTGGTATTGAGGCACGCCAATGGACTGAAGGTGCATTAAGTAATTCAGGTGAAACAATTGAACTTAAAGATGTTTCGGGAAATGTGCTCGATGTTGTTGCTTATGACGATGCAGCACCATGGCCCACTTCTCCTGATGGAACCGGACCTTCACTTTCCATTTGCCCGTGGCACGACAACAGTCTTCCTGAAAATTGGTATGCATCATTTCGTCTTGCCGGTTATAATAATTCAGGGCTTCCGCTTTATGGAACTCCCGGCGAAGAATGTGAATATGTAGGAATACCTGAAACACCGACAGCAGGCCAACTTTCAATTTCTCCAAACCCAACAAATGGTAACTTCACTTTGAGTTTGCCTGATGAAACTAACTGGAATATTGAAATCTTCGGATTAACCGGAAAAATGGTCTATTCGACAACGGTTTCATCATCGGTGAATGCAATAGTTGCCGGAGATTTACCAAAAGGCCTTTATCTGTTAAAAGCTACCTCGGTGAATAACCAGAAATTTATCAGCAGCAAACTGATCATCAATTAAATTTTAACCAGACTGCCAGGTTGTTTTAGGACTTCCTGGCAGCCTTCATTTTAAATAAGTAACAAAATATCAACATTTTAATAATTATCAAATAAGTTTTTATTATGAAAAAATTCGTTTTACTTTTTACCTTACTTTTTGCCTTTGCGGCTTCGCAGGCACAACTCCCCGACTTCTGGACCGGCGATACCGACATTGAAACCTTTCAGGAAACAACTACGGTGCATGGTGGAACCAGCAGCTGCGGTGTGGTTGTAAACTCAGGAACCCAGGCTAACTGCGACCTCACCAGCACCGAAGTTATTGAGGTAAGTGAAGGCGACGACTACAAAGTGTCATTTTGGGCAAGTACATCAGAAAATGTTCGTATTACTTGTGCACTCGACTGGGTTGGCGCCTCCGGTACTTACACACAAACCTATGTTGGCCCTGCTACCAATGGCTGGGCACAATTTGAATTTTCTGATGTTGTTCCTACCGGAGCAACCGGTGTTAAATTGAGAATAAGGTTTTATGATGTAGCAGGTTTTGTGGCACCACAAACCCAATTTGTTGATGATGTCGAATTTCAATCGCCTGTTGGTGCTGCACTTACAGTAACCAACGGTAATTTTGAAAGCTGGCCATCAATTAAACCCGAGCCTTCAGAATATCCGACAGGATTTGCTGCAACACCACTTGGGCTGAACATTGCGTTAACATGGACCGATGCAGCCGGAACTCAGGCCCCGGATGCTTATCTTATCTTAGCCAGCACACAAAATAACTTCACAGCACCGGTTGATGGCGTTTTTGCTAATGACGATCTGGATTTGTCCGATGGAACCGGAGTTGCCAATGTAGCTTTTGGTGCACAAACTTTCTCCTTTTCAGGATTAGAAGGTCAAATGGAATATTATTTTACCATTTATCCTTACACCAATGCCGGTACAAGCATCAACTACAAAAACGATGGAACCGCTCCTGCAGCTCAGGCAATGACCGCCAATGTTATTATCTTAAATTCGCAAAACTTTGATGGTGGCTGGGGTGACTGGACAACTGTAAGCGTTGTTGGCGACCAGGCCTGGAGCTGCACAAATACTTTTGGGATAAATGCAACACCTTGCGCACAGATGAGCGGTTACTTAGGTGGCGATTTTGCCAATGAAGACTGGCTCATTTCGCCGGCAATGGATTTTGACCAGTACGAAAACGAAATTTTTACTTTTTATTCGGCTTGCGGATACCCGATTGATCCTCACCAGATTCATGTTAAAATTTCGACCGAATATACCAGTGGCGACCCCAACGACGCAAACTGGACCGACCTCAACCCGATTTTGCCAACCGGAGATCCGTTCTGGGTTTTCACTTATTCCGGTGAACTCATTGTTTCGGCTATGACCGGTGCCAACGTTAGGGTTGCTTTTGTTTATATTTCGGATGGCCTCGCTTCGGAAACCTGGGAAATTGATAACGTTGTAGTTACAGGCGAAGCCGAAGTTGTAGTACTTCCCGAACCTACCAATTACCCAACAGCTTTTGCTGCTGCTGCCGATGGACAAAATATCAGCCTTAGCTGGACAGATGCCACAGGTACCGTTATTCCTGCCGGTTATCTTATCTTAGGAAGTACACAAAATAATATTTCCGTGCCGGTTGATGGAACCCCGGTTGCTACCGATCTTGATTTTTCTGATGGAACCGGGGCAGTAAATATTGCTTCCGGCGTTGGAGCTGCCGGTTTTGAAGGCCTTGCTGCCGAACAGACTTATTATTTTAAAATATTCCCATACACCAACGCCGGTGCAAATGTTGATTTTAAAACTGATGGAACAGCGCCATCAGCCGAAGCCACCACAGTTGCCTCCTCTTATGTTGATGTTTTATACACAACCTTTAATCCTGGCTGGGAAAACTGGACCGGATTCAGTGTTTCTGGTGACGAAATCTGGACGCTCGATCCTTCGCACGGTGTAGAAAGTTCGCAATGCGCCAAGATGAGCGGATATGCAGGTGCTTCACACCTTAACGAAGACTGGCTCGTTTCACCGGCAATTAACCTTGCCAGCTATGCCAACGAAAAATTATCATTTTTCACAGCAGTCGGCTACACCGGCGATCCTTTGAAAGTAAAGATTTCCACAAACTAAACCGGAACCGGAAGCCCGGCAAACGCAACATGGGACGATCTGTCGGGACAGGCAATCTGGCCGGCCGGCGATCCATTCTGGGTTTGGACGAACTCCGGAGAAATAAACATCGCAGCCTGGGGAAATGCAACAGTTTACATTGCCTTTGTATACTCATCAACCGATCTTGCTTCTTCAACCTGGGAATTGGATGAAGTAAAAATCATTGGCGAAGGTAGCTTTACACCGCTGCCCGAACCAACCAACTATCCAACTGCTTTTGCAGCTACAGTTGCTAATCAAAATATAACCCTTACCTGGGTTGATGCCGTTGGTGCAGTTGTACCTACCGGTTATTTGATTAAAGCAACAACAAACGCCACGCTTCCAAACCCGGTTGATGGAACTCCGGTTGCTGATGACATGGATTTTGGCGATGGCTATGCTGCCAAAAACATTGGTGCAGGCGTGCAAACTTTCACTTTTGCAGGACTGGTACCTAATACCGCATATTTCTTCTCTATTTATCCTTACACCAATTCAGGCGATTATATTGATTACAAAACCAGCGCCACACCACCTTTCCAAAATGCCACAACATCACCATCGGCAGTTGTTACAGTTCTTAACACCACCTTTGATACCGGCTGGGAAGGCTGGATTATTAAAAGTATCACCGGTGACGAATCATGGGAACTTGATGCAATTCATGGCGTTGAAGGCAGCCAATGTGCTAAAATGAGCGGCTACCTCGGCGCTGCGCATACCAACGAAGACTGGCTCATTTCGCCTGCAATTGATTTGAAAAATTATATCAACGAAAAAATGAGTTTTTCGACAGCCGTTGGATACACTGGTCCTGCTTTGACAGTGCTTATTTCGACAAATTATGATGGCTCAGGAAACCCGGGCGATTATGCATGGACCGACCTTTCAGGAAGTGCCCTCTGGCCAGCAGGTGATCCTTTCTGGGTTTGGACAAACTCAGGCGACATCAGCATTTCGACCTACGCTGAAAATTCGGTGTATATTGCTTTCAGGTTTACTTCTACCGATGCTGCCTCTGCAACATGGGAAGTTGATAACGTTAAGGTTACCGGTGAAGATAAAGTTGGTGTTGACGAAAACATCAGCCAAAGCAAGCTTTTTGTTTACCCGAACCCTTCAAACGGCAAAATCAACATAGCCACCGAAGAAGCATTTAACCAGTTTGAAGTTTATGCACTTACCGGACAACTTCTTTTATCCCGCGAAATCAGCAGCAATCAAATAATTGCTGACCTTTCGGATCTCCAAAAAGGAATGTACCTCAT
>CAIYZW010000703.1 GCA_903930725.1 uncultured Bacteroidota bacterium | reverse complement strand
TGAATGATGTAAATTCCTTTATTAAAACCCGAGGTATTTACCTGAACGGAGTTGCTATCAAAATTACCACTAAAAACCACCTGTCCAGGATTATTCAAAATCGAAATTTGATTTATTGAATGTTGAGATTTGATATTTACAAAGTTTGTGGCTGGGTTTGGGAAAATGGTTATCCCGCGGTTTTCCTTTTCGGGGATGTTGGTGATGACCAGCGAAATGGTATCGGAGGAGGCTTCACATTCGGGATAAACTGCCGTGATGTAATAAAAATATTGAGATGGGTTGGTCAGACTATCCTCGTACAACATGTTGGTAACAATTTCCGGATTGATTTTTTGATTGTTCCGGTAAATGTTGTAACCCAACAAATTGCCCGGTATTCCGGGAGCTTCCCAGGAAAGTTGTGCTATATTTGGAAGGATTTCATAACCCCACAAATTCTGAGGTGGAGGTAAATTACAGGGTGGAATACTACAACAGGTTAAAATAGCCGGAACGGTAATTACAGGATTAACCGGATCGTTGCTGTTGAAAACAATCGTACCGGCGTAGTCTCCACCGGTCATTCCTTCAGAATTGAAGGTAACATTGATGGTTGTTGACTGGCCTGGAGGAAGCGAACCTGTGATTGGATCGGCAGATAGCCAGGAATTTACCGGGCTTGAAGGGACTTTTATCGTATAATCTTCAATTTCGCCGTAGGTGGCGCTTCCGCAAGGTTGGGGTGCAGCGCTGTAAGTCATGCGGATTCTCATCCTGTAAAATCCGGGAGGAGTTTCGAGCGGAACATTGATGGAACCGTTAAATATGGCACCGGTTCCGCCAACATTGGTCAGAATAAACTCTTCGTTAGTTCCCATGTCGAACTCATAGTTCATATTCCAGTCAACCCAAATGGTAACTTTATCCGAAGTCCAGGGTGTTCCGTTGGTAATGGTTATTTCTTCGGATTCACCAGAATTGATCGTTGCCGAAATTGTTGTGTAATCGGCTACGCCACCTTGCCAGTTGCTGCTGTTGTTAATTTCTCCACATAAAACATTGGCAATGTATTCGTCTTCGGTTGTGGTTGAAGCGTCGCAATAGGATGGCGCCATATAGCTTATGCTAACAGTTTTGCAGTTGTTGACAGGGTTTAAATCACCTTCCAAAGCTGTACAACCAACAAATACATAAGTCTGACCGGTTTGGCTTAAATTTACCGTTCCCGGAAAAGTAAATTCAGCGGTTTCACCCAAAGCGATGGGGCCTGGAACAATTCCGGTAACCGGTGTTCCACCATCAAGAGTATATGAAACCGGGATATTTATTTGTGTAACACCTCCAAAGTTCTTAACGCTGATGGTCACTATTTCCTCTCCGAGGTCTGGGCCGGTGGTTGGTGATAAAAATGCAGTTACGCCAACATCGTCGGTTGGACCTTGCATGACTAATCCCATCTCAATCCCCCAGATACAAACATTCTGAACAATACCGCCAACAGTCCATGTTCCCACAACCAAATCGGGGTACACAAAAAGGCCGCCGGCAATATCAACACCAGGTGTTGGCATAGTAAGTATCGAAAGCATATCAAAACTTTCTACGACTGTGCCGATAAGAATATCTATTTTATCAAGCATGTTCAGGCTGGTTCCGGCTTTCTGGCTGTAGCCCCATAAATATGCTGGTATTCCGTAATGTTCGGGTTGATAGCCAAAACCGTAATAAGATTCGTCACCAACAGTTTGAATAGTGGTAATTGTAAATCCCGAACGGTCGAAAAGAACAATTGGGGTTGACCAGTTATTCGCCCAAAAACCATCCTCCTCATCATCGTAGGCAATGGCACGTACTGAAGTTGGTGCATTGATTGTTCCGACAAGCGAATTCGTATTAAAATCCATCTGGAAAACGGTGGTATTTGCGGCTGCTCCATAAAAATAGGTTCCGTCATAAGCCAGATCACGACAAGCTGAAGCTCCCGGAACCGCAAATAAACCAATAAAAGTACCATCAGTATTATATTTACAGAATAGGTTTCCATTCCACAATGTGGTGTAAATATAGTTTCCATCTGTCTCGATGCCGGCTTCACCGGTGGCATCCCCACAGGGATACTCAAACTGAAGGTCGTATTCCGCATCAGTATATTGGATTTCTCCAAAAACTGAACCCGGCGCCCGCTCAACATTGTTCGAAATCAATCCATCAGCAGTCATCCTTTCGAAAAGACGTGCAAAGTCTTCCGGAGTATTGACCGGTTTTTGCCGCACAGTTGCAGTCGTATTTACCACCACATCAAAATCAACAGTTGTGTTTCCATTGTTTGTAACCGTTAACTGCTGTGTTGTTAACATGGGTGGGATTGGATGGTTTTCGGTTAATGACATCGGTTCAACCACCAGGCCAACTTCGGAAACAACATTCATCGTAACCGGAACATCCAATACCGGGGAATTGCCGGAGTTGTTTGTAATTTTCAGATTGGCAGCATAGCTTCCTAATTCCAGCCCGTAGGCATAAAAATAAAGCGGAACATTTGCTGTAGCTCCGGGAGCCACGGTTCCTGACGGATTTGGAACGGACAGCCAATCATCGGGGCAACAGCCAGGAACTTCAATCGTATAATCTTCAATTTCACCATAAGTTGCATTTCCGCAAGGTGTTGGTGCTGTGCTGTAGGTCATTCGGATTCTCATCCGGTAATCACCATTTTCTTGTCCTGCCGGTACAGAAATATTGCCGGTAAATATTTCGCCGGTTCCGCCAACATTGGTTAAAATAAATTCCTCATTTGTTCCGGGGCTAAAGGTGAAATCTTCATTCCAATCAACCCAAATGGTCACCCTATCCGAAGCCCAAGGGGTGCCGTTAGTTATAGTAACATTTTGTGAAGTTCCGGCTTCGATGGTTGTAGAAAGCTCCGTAAAATCTGCAACTCCTCCCTGCCAGCCACTGCTGTTGTTGATGTCGCCACAGGAAACATTGGCGTTGTACTCGTCTTCGGTTGTTGTTGAAGCCGCACAATAACCTGGAAGCAT
>CAIYZW010000702.1 GCA_903930725.1 uncultured Bacteroidota bacterium | reverse complement strand
ATGGCAACGATTTTATTGTGAAGGATATCAACAATGCTGGTTTGAATATTTTTAGGGGCGCCACTGAAATTATAAATATCTCATTAAGACAATTATTGGACGAACAAAGTTCCAACGGCGTTTTTGAGATACTCAAAATGGTTTACCAAACCGGTACTTCGCATTATGTGCCTGTAAAAGCGTACAAAACATCAACCAGAACTTATTGGCTCGGTTTTTTTATTTATAAACTTACAAGTGGCGAAATTGTCATTGTTTTCGACGATCATACCAACCGGATACGATCACAGGAAATAATAAATGAGAACGAAAAACGCTACCAGATTTTATCGGAGCTTACTTTTGAAGGAATCCTGATTCATGAAAATGGAATTATTGCCGATTGTAACCTGTCGTTTGCCCGAATGTTCGGCTACCAGCGTGAAGAGTTGATCGGGATTAATTTTATTGATATTCTTATCGAAGAGGATTCGAAGGAGTTGATTGCAAAAAATGCTTTAATGGAGGTTACCGAACCTTTCGAAATTTTTGGATTGAAGAAGAATGGTGAGAAATTTCCTCTGGAGCAGGAAGCCAAAAGCACTACGATCCTCGGAAAATCTGTGAGGGTAGTGGCCATGCGCGACATCAGCCAACGCCAGAAAGCACGTGAAGAAATCCGCCTGAGCGAAGAAAAATTCAATAAAATCTCAAATTCAGCGCACGATGCCATTATCTTAATTGACCACAAGGGAAAAGTTTCATATTGGAACAATGCTGCCACACAAATATTTCAATATTCCAAAGACGAAATTATTGGTAAAAACCTTCACGATTTGCTGGCTCCGGCCCAATATCATCCTGCTCATAACGAAGGTTTTAAAACATTTTTACAATCCGGCGAAGGCAATGCCGTCGGAAAAACTGTCGAACTGGAAGCCATAAGAAAGGATGGCGAAATTATTCCCATCGAGCTTTCACTGTCATCAATAAACATGAACGGCAAGTGGAATGCCGTTGGAATTATCCGGGATATCACAGTGCGTAAAAAACACGAATCCGAAATTTTATCGGCCAAACAGCAGGCTGAAGAAATGAACAGGCTTAAAACCAATTTCCTGGCAACCATGAGCCATGAATTGCGCACGCCATTGAACGGTATTCTTGGCTTTGCCGAAATTTTAAAAGGCAACCTCGATGATGAGCAAATGAGCGATTACGCGGATATCATTCTAAAAAGTTCGATACGCTTGCTCAATACTTTTAATCTGATAATTGATCTCTCGGTAATAGAAGCCAACGAACTGAAAGTGCGGAATAAACCCGAAGATATTGCCCAACTTGTTGACACCATTGTGGAACCATACAAAATCGAAGCCACCGCAAAAGGTTTGTACCTGGATGTAATTTATAAAATCAGGAAGGCAGAGACCAGCACCGATCAGACGCTTTTTAGCCAGTCATTGAATAACCTTTTGAACAATGCCATTAAATACACCCAAAATGGTGGCATCAAACTTACTTTGGATCAGACTGATATCGAAGGAAAAGCATATTTTTCGATTAGTGTTGCCGACACCGGAATTGGGATTTCAGCCAAAAATGTTTCGACAATTTACGATGCTTTCCGGCAAGCAAGCGAAGGCTATAACCGTGCTTTTGAAGGAACCGGCCTGGGTTTGCACATAACCCGCCGTTATATTGATCTGCTCAATGGCTTTATTGATCTGGAGAGCGAACCAGGCGAAGGGTCGGTGTTTACAATCTTTATCCCAAAAAATGATAATGCAGGACCTGCAACCGAAAATATAGCAGATTTTGCATGGGAAAATCCTGAAAAAGACGATAGACTGCTAAAAGTTTTATATGTCGAAGATGATGCCGATCATCGTGAGTTTGTGTGTCTCTTTTTAAAAGACCTTTATGAAATCCAGACTGCAAACGATGGCCCGGAATCAATCAGATTAGCCAAAGAAAAATTGTACGACATTATTTTGATGGACATCAATCTGGGAACAAAAATGAACGGACTTGAGGCCATTAAAGAAATCAGAAAAATTCCCGGTTATCAAAATACGCCCATTGCAGCAGTTACTGCAAACGCAATGGTGGCACAGAAAAATGAATTT
>CAIYZW010000701.1 GCA_903930725.1 uncultured Bacteroidota bacterium | reverse complement strand
TCTTAGTTTCGTAAGGAAATCTTCGGTTCCATTAATAATTTCGGAAATTACACTGGCAGGAATCAGGTTTTTGTTACGGCCAATGGTTGACGAAAGCAGGATATTTTTGGTAGCTCCAACGCAGAGCAAATCGTCCAGATTCATCACGATGGCGTCCTGCGCAATGCCACGCCAAACCGACAAATCCCCGGTTTCCTTCCAGTAAGCGTAAGCCAGCGACGATTTTGTTCCGGCGCCATCGGCGTGCATCACGTTGCAATATTCCGGATCGTTTGCCAGAATATCCGGAACAATTTTACAAAAAGCCCCCGGAAACAGGCCTTTATCAAGGTTTTTTATCGCCGAATGAACGTCTTCTTTTGTGGCCGAAACGCCGCGCTGGTTATATTTCAACTGATCGGACATATTGTTTTTTTTGGCAAACTTACGGTAAATTTGAAAAACCTGGTTTTACCAAATCCCGAAACGCATTAGATTTAAACTTTAGTCGCAAAGTTTTGTTCAGCATTTTCCTTCTTAACCAAATTACCGGTTTTGTTTTAAAATTAGCATCAGTTTTCCTGAATTAGCTTTATTTTAGCGGCCATTAATATTTAATAAATTGTTAGATATGAAAAGAATCGCCGGTATCATTTTTAGCCTTCTGATCGTTTTTGGAAGTACAAATTTATTTGCCGAAAATCATGAAATTTCTTCACCTGATGGCCGGATTTTATTGAAAGTAAACATCGGAAATGCCGTTTCCTTTTTAGTCATTTTTGATGGTACCGAAATCATCCATCCTTCCGAAATAGCGATGACTATTGAAAATGGGGAGATCCTTGGTAAAAATACCAAGGTCAGAAAAGCATTTAAAAAAGTGATAAACGACACAATTATTCCGGCAGTTCGCGAAAAGCGCGCCGAAATTATTGACCACTGCAACGAAATGAAGCTTGATTTTAAAGGAAATTACAGCCTGGTTTTCAGAGTTTACAACGATGGCGTGGCTTACCGGTGGATGACCAGCTTTAAAAACGAAATCACCATCAAGGATGAACTGGTAAGTTTTAACCTGTCCGAAAATGACTCGGTTTACTTTCCTGAAGAAAAAAGTTTCCTGACGCACTCTGAGCGGCTATATCCTTTTTTGGCCGTAAAAAATATTACAAAAGATCAAATGAGTTGTGTCCCAGCACTCGTTTGCCGTGAAGATGGAATCAGAATTGCCATCACCGAATCCGACCTGCTGGATTATCCGGGCATGTATCTTACTGGAACCACTAATCAGGAAAGCGTTTTTAAGGGGAAATTTCCTCCTTTTCCTCTCGAAGAAAAGCAAACCAACGACCGGACAATGGTTGTTGAAAAATCGGCCGGTTTTATTGCCAAAACTCAGGGAACAAGGGCATTTCCATGGCGGGTGATGATGATAACTGATAATGATGCCGCCCTTGTCGAAAGCGATTTGGTTTATCGTCTTGCTTCCCCAAACAGGATCATTGATTTTTTCTGGATTCAACCCGGAAAAGTTGCCTGGGACTGGTTTAACGCGTTGAACATTACTGGTGTAGATTTTAATTCCGGCCTCAATACTGCCACTTACAAATATTACATTGATTTTGCTTCAAAATATAAAATTCCTTACATCATCCTCGATGAAGGCTGGTCGGCCACCGATGATCTTTTAGCTGTAAACCCTGACATTGACTTACCTGAACTGATGAAGTATGCTGAGAAAAAGGATGTTGGAATAATTCTTTGGGTAGTTTGGCTGTCGCTCGACCGGCAGCTCGAGCCAGCCCTCGAACAATTTCAAAAATGGGGAGCAAAAGGCATTAAGGTGGATTTTATGCAGCGCGACGACCAGAAAATGGTGAACTATTACGAAAAGATTGCATCCGAAGCTGCTAAACACCGCCTCCTTGTTGATTTTCATGGAAGTTATAAACCGACGGGTTTTGGACGAACCTACCCAAATGTCCTCACACGCGAAGGCGTCCATGGCTTGGAAAACAATAAATGGGCAAAAACCGTAACCCCGGAACATAACGTTACTTTGCCATTTACCCGGATGTTGGCCGGGCCGATGGATTATACCCCGGGAGCAATGATAAACGCAACACAAAAGCAGTTTAACCCGGTTTGGGATAAACCAATGAGCCAGGGAACACGCTGTCATCAGCTTGCCATGTACGTTGTTTACGAAAGTCCGCTTCAGATGCTTGCTGACAATCCATCAAATTATTATAAAGAAACCGAGGCCATGGAGTTTTTGCAGGAAGTGCCAACAACCTGGGACGAAACCAAAGTTTTGGCTGCAAAAGTGGCCGATTATATTATCGTTGCCAGGAAAAATGGTGGCAAATGGTACATCGGTGGAATGACCGATTGGACTGCCCGTGATGTGGAAATTGATCTTTCGTTTTTGGAGGCAGGCAATCATCGGATTAGAATTATTAAAGATGGGGTAAATGCCGATAAAAATGCTGTTGATTTTAAAATGGAGAAACGAATGGTTTCTTCTTCTGATAAGCTGAAAATCAGCATGGCGCCCGGCGGTGGTTGGGTGGCCATCATCGAATAAAAAAAAGAAAGTATGTATCTTTATTAGATATTTTTTTATAATTTGCATGGCATTTTAAAATTTTTAATCATGGAAAAAGAAGATTCAAAAAAAGATGAATGTTGTCCAAAATTTGACACAACACTCTGGCAGGATCGCACCTTCGACTGGAACGACAAACTTTTTGCCACCGGCAAAGTAACCTGCCTTTTTCACATCCCGCTCAACATGGGGCAGGTTATTACCAGGATGATGGGCAAAATTGATGCTGCCAATGCCCTCGATCCTGAGTTTATAATGCTTACCGAGGACCCAACACCCTGGGTTAGCGATCAGTTTATCCCGGTTTTAAAAGAGGTTCCGGGGTTGAAGCATGTAAAACTTTCGGGCAAGTTTATTACTAAAGTTTATGAAGGGCCTTATCAGGAAGCCAAAAACTGGTACACCGACATGTTTAAATTCGCTGAATCCCAGGGCATGAAGGCATCGAAAGTTTATTTTTATTACACCACCTGCCCAAAATGCGCCAAAAAGTGGGGTAAAAATTACGTGGTAGGTTTTGCCAGAGTTGGTTAGAGAGAAGAACTTAGCGTTAGGAGCAGAAAAATTGGGAATTGGATTTTGTAAGTTTTCCGGGAATTAGCAGTTCCCCTAAATGGTTTTTGTTAAAAAGTATAAATTGTAAACAGAGAATATTTCATGAATTCATCAAAGAAAAATCAGTGGGCTTCTTTTAAAAAGCCATTAAAAATTACAGGTATTATCGTCGGAAGCTTCATGCTTTTGCTGTTCATTCTTCCGTTCTTTTTTACCAATAAAATGGCGGGTGAAATTAAAGAACTTGCCAACAAAAACCTTGATGGCGAAATAAATTTCTCCAAAGTAAATCTTTCGTTTTACAGCCATTTCCCGCTGCTTACCTTAACGCTGGATGATTTTATGATGAAAGGCTCGGCGCCCTATAAAAACGATACTTTGCTTGCTGCCAGCGACATCGCTTTTGGGGTAAATTTATCAAGCATTTTTGGAAAAGCCATTCAGATAAATAAAATATTCCTCGATAACGCCTTTATTAATGTTCAGATTGACGAAAATGGCCTGGCCAACTACAACGTTTATGTTTCGGGCGAAGTAGCAGATTCCACGCAGGCTGTGTCCGAAGCCACCTCTGATGGGGCGGCTATCAAAGTCCAAAAAATCATTATCCGGAATTCGCATTTGATTTATCACGACCGCTCGCTGGCTTTGCTGGTTGATGCCAGGCAATTTGATTACACAGGCAGCGGCGACCTGAGCCAGAGCATCTTTGATTTAAACTCGAAAGCCAAAATAAAATCGTTCAATTTATCCTATGAAAATGTGCCTTACTTTGTCTCAAAAACTGTAGAAGGGGATTTGATTACCAAAATCAACACCAATTCGCTGGCCTTCCTTTTCGAACGAAACGATTTAAAGATAAACCAGCTCCCCGTGCGCTTTACAGGCCGTTTCGAGTTTCTTGAAAACGGCTACGACATGGAGTTTAAACTTACTTCCGACAACACCGGGCTTCGTGAGCTTTTTACGGCCATGCCGCCCGATTATCTTACCTGGCTCGAACAAACCGAAGTTACCGGCGACGCCAATATCACCGCAACGCTGGCCGGAAAATATATCTCCGAAACCAATACCATGCCCGACCTTAAGCTAATTTTGTTGGTTAAAAACGGTTTTATCAAACACCAAAGCGCACCGGCGCCGGTAGAAAATCTTGTTGTAAAATTCCAGACCGTTATTCCGGGCTTTAATCCCGACAGCCTCACGGTGGACATAGATTCTGTTCATTTTAATATCGGGAAGGATTATTTTACGTCGGTTTTAAAGATTAAGGGCATCGAAAACCCCTGGGTTTATGCAAGTCTGGATACCGAAATTGACCTCGAAAAATGGGTAAAAGCTTACGGAATAAAAGGTTTTGAAGCCAAAGGCAACTACGAGCTTCACCTGCTGGCCGAAGGAAATTACATCGAAGGTCCAAATCCGAACAGCCTCCGGAAAGACACGGTAATCCTGAGCATCCCTAAATTCAGCGTGCAGTCATCACTCAAAAATGGCTATTTTAAATACGACTCGCTGCCCGAGCCAGTTAAAGATGCCGGATTCAAGGTTTCGGTAACCTGCGCCGATAATAATTATCAAAACATCAGGTTTTCGCTCACCGAATTGAATGCTTCGTTTTTAAGTAATTATATCCGTGGGTTTATCGAAACCAGCGGTGTTGACAATTTGCTGATTGTTGCCAATCTG
>CAIYZW010000700.1 GCA_903930725.1 uncultured Bacteroidota bacterium | reverse complement strand
CGCCGAGTGGCTGATTAAAGAAAAATACACCAACCCATCGAAAATTGCCGCCCGTGGTGGCAGCAACGGCGGATTGCTGATGGGCGCCATTGCCACCCAAAGGCCTGATCTTTACAAGGCCATCCTGTGTGCAGTGCCATTGATCGACATGATCCGCTATCACAAATTCCTCATTGCCCGCTACTGGATACCCGAATACGGTTCATCCGACAACGAAGCCGATTTCAGGAATCTCCTCGAATATTCACCCTATCAGCACATCCGCCAGGGAATCAATACCCCCACCATGCTGATCCGTACCGGCGCCAACGACAGCCGGGTGGATCCGCTCCATGCCAAGAAATTTGCCGCGGCCCTGCAGAACAACCCCGGCCAGATCAACCCCATTCTTTTATATATTGACTACAACGTGGGGCATGGCAGCGGGCAGGCCACCAAACAGCAGATCGAGAACACATTGGTGGATTATGAATTTATGCTGAACCAGTTGGGGATGTAGCTGTACAAACCGGGTTTAATCGTAAGCGGCACGCGGATCAGGCAATAAAAACATTTAGTTGGCCGATTGGCTTTGGATCACTATATTTGCTTCTGATCTACTGAAATCAACCATTTTTCAGATGCCGTTGAAAATTATCTCTAACCTTATTTTTTATATTTAAATTCGTTGCGCCAGATAGTTATGCAATCTGGCGCCGATTTTTTTTACGAAATAACGGAGATTTTTACGGCAACCGGACAACCCGGGGATTATGAAAAAAGCCTCCCGGACAAAATCGAGTTGCAAACCGTTGTTGTTCCTGGTGAATTTTAATACAGATGGCCCCAATGAGACACATTTTTTCATTTTACGCTGCTTTGCTCATGGCATGTGCAATCAGCCTCGCTTCGTGCAACAAGAAATGCGATGTTCCCGATCCCGCCCCGAATCCATTTGGAAGCTGGACCCGGACCTACACCGGAACCGAAACCTACCGTGCACAGATAAACCTGAATGCAGCGGGAACCTTCGAATGGGTCATGTTAGACACGCTCTCGACCCACACCAACAGCTATTCCAAAATTCAGGTCACCGGAAACCAATTGCGTTTTTATGATGATCCCGAATTGCCTGTTGACGGGCTTTATAACTGGGCTTTATCCGGAAACGTCTTCACGCTGACGTTGATCAGTGATCCTTACGAGGCACGGGTATCGGCCATGGCCGGAAACTGGAACCTAAAGAACCCGGCCGACCTGGAAAAAATCATCGGCTCGTGGCAGAAAACCGTTGTGGAGCAGGGAAACTCCTACCGCGTAAAACTGATCCTTTCAGCAGACAGAGTGCTTAAATGGGAAATGATCGACCCGATTCCCGGGCATACCAATTCAACCGTAAGTTTTGCCGCGACCGGAAACACCATCGTCATCCACAACGATCCCGATTGTGATGGCAACGGCTACTTTACCTTTTCCCTCAACGGAAACTCTTTGACCTGCACCTATCTCAAAGATAAATGTCCCCCCCGGTCCCAATCTTTTAGCGGAACCTGGAGTAAAATTGAAAATAATTTCGTAAACCAATGAATATGAAAACGAATTTTCGATTGACTGCAATAGTTTTTCATTGAGTTGCTCTTTCTTTTTTATCCTACGGTCAGCAGGGGGGTATGCCTTACAGTTTGACGGAACAAACGATTATGGAACTAAT
>CAIYZW010000699.1 GCA_903930725.1 uncultured Bacteroidota bacterium | reverse complement strand
GGAATTAAAATATCAGATGAATCGTTAGGAAAAATCAACATTAAAACAAATGAATTTCACGGCGAATGGAACTACACTATTAAACCAAATTATGAACAGGTTATTTCTTGACAAATACTTAGTGGTTTTTTTTCGACTTGGTTTTTTTTACCACTGAGGCACTAAGGACACCGAGTTTCACTAAGTTTTCTCAGTACTTCTCCGTGTTCTCCGTGCCTCCGTGTTATTTTTCCCGCCGTGGTTATTTTTTCCGCCATGGAATTTTAAAGTTTCATCGTCCCGGGGACTGTAAAATAAAACCTACTCCCCTTTCCTTCCTCGCTTTCCACCCAGATTTTGCCTCCATGCTTTTCGACAAATTCTTTACAGAGTATTAATCCCAGGCCGGTTCCATGCTCGTTATTGGTGCCGGTGGTGGTGTAATTTTCGTCAATACGGAATAGTTTATCAATCATGGTTTTTGGTATTCCTACACCGGTATCACTAATCGAAACCAATATATCACCCGGCTTTTCGATTGCCGTAATTGTAATCATACCGCCGGGATGGGTGAATTTTATAGCGTTCGAAATCAGATTTCTGAGTACAGTTGTAATCATGGCCTGGTCGGCAAACATAGGTATATTGTGCGGTAATTCCTTCTTGATGGCAATTCCCTTTTGAACCGCAATATCATCAAATAACGATGTAGTTTCGTTGATGAAACCCACCAATTCGAAATACTCCGGAATGAATTCAATCCTGCCCGTTTGCGATCGCGACCAGTCCATCAGGTTCATCAGCAATTCAACTGCCCGTTCGGACGAATTGAGGATGATTTGGGCATATTTTTCGATTCCATTATAATCGTTTCCCTTTACCTGGTCAACGAGCAATTCGCTAAATCCCATGATGGCATTGAACGGGCTTTTGAGGTCGTGGGCGATGATGGAGAAGAACTTGTCTTTGGTGGCGTTGAGTTCGCGGAGTTCTTCGTTTCTTTGTTCGATTTCTGCTTCAGTTTTCTTTTGCCGGGTGATATCCCAATTTGTCCCAATCATGCGCAAGGGTTTTCCTGAACTGTTGCGCAGAACAATGGCCACCGCTCTGATGTCGTGAATCGAACCGTCGGGCCAGAGAACTTTAAACTCGGCATCGAATTCTTTTTCGCCGTTTAATGCCAGTCGAATTTCCGCATCACCTTGTGCTTTATAGTCAGGGTGAACACCGGCAAGCCAGGCTTCATAAGCACCACCAAACTGGTTTTTGGTAATTCCATAGAGTGCAAACATCTGATCGTCCCACACCAAAATGTTGTTTATAAGATCCCAGTCCCAAATACCAACACCACCAGCTCGTGTTGCCAGAAACAAACGTGTTGACGATTCTTCCAGCTTATCCTCCATTTGTTTGCGTTCGGTAATATTGTTAAGGCACAACAGCAGGTTTCGCTGATTATTGCTTTCGATAAGCGCAGTAGAACCAAGTAACGACAACTTGCGGGTTTCTCCATTTTGTACCAGCGTTGTGTGGTATTCAACATTTACATGTCCGGTTCCGTTTTTAAAGGTATCTTCCATTGCCTGTCTTAAACTGCAATTCCGGCAATTGTTACCATAACCGCAACCCCGAACATCGTCCTTTGCATTAATACAGCCAAACACCCCACAGGCATGGCCACCTTTTAATAGTTCTTCCGCCGTACCGGTTAACGAGGTAAATGCGGGATTTGCAAAAATTATCCTTCGGTTTGCATCAACAAGGCACATCATCACCGGTGAGAAGTCGTAAATAGCCTTTAATTCGGATCTGCTTTGAGCAAGTGCTTCTTCGGTAGCCTTTCGTTCGGTAATGTCGTACCCCTGTGCGATGGTAGCAATTGGGGTTTTTCCGTCGGGAGAAAACAGCGTTGCCGAATTCCACAGCACCGTTCGCGAAGATTTATCGCGATGTTGAATTTCGATTTCCACGGTTTCCCAACGTTCACCGGTGAGCGTTTTATTTATCAGCGACATCGAATTTTCGATGAGTTCCGGAGGAAACAGAATTTCCAACGATTTACCCAAAACTTCGGCCTCGGTGCGACCGGTCAGTTTTTCAAAAGCATGATTAAACCGGGTAATCCGGAATTGCGGATCCCAAACGATGATGGGCGTATTTGCATAATTTATCAGGTTTTCGAGGTAGGCATTGGTTTCCTGAAGCGCTTGTTCAGCTTTTTTTCGTTCGGTGATATCCTGAAAAACCCCAAAAAGGCGTATAGTTTGGCCATCGGCCTGTTCGGCGTTACCGATAGAGCGCACCCATAAGCTTTTTCCCTTTGCGGTGATAAATGGTAATTCCAGATCAAAGAGCACTCCTTCATTAATAGTTCGAACCATGGCTTCCTTAAGAATTGGCTGGGCTTCGGGTGCATAAAAGTTGATTCCATCTTCAATCAGGGGCTGACTGTGCTGATCTACTTCATGAATCCGATAAGTTTCGTCAGTCCAGGTCAGTTTATTTGTTGCCAGGTCAATTTCCCATCCGCCTAATTTGGCTATACGCCCTGCTTCACGAAGCATCTGTTCGCTTTTGTGCAAAGCTTCCTCTGCTTTTTTCCTTTCGTCAATATTGCGGCTTACACCTAAAATCTCGATATCGCCTGTTGAACCAAACTGGAATTGCGTAGATACTTCAACCCAAATTACTTTTCCATTTTTACAATATTGTTGAATTTCATTGATATAGAAGTTTGAGAGATCAGGATGTTCTAAAAATATTTTAATATTTTTTGCTATTGCATCCTTTACTATTTCAACCGAATCTGGTGTAAGGGAATCCTCCAACCGCTCATTCATCGCCTCCTCGGCAGTGAAACCCCTTAACCGGAAAACAGAAGGGCTGATGTAGGCATATTTACCTGTTGTTATATTTAACACCCAAATAACATCAGCAGTATTTTCGGTTAACAAGCGGTATTTTTCCTCGTTTTCACGGAGCGCTTCCTCCACTTTTTTTCGTTCGGTGATGTCGCGCGAAACTCCGTCAATTCTATTTGGGGTGCCAGTTTTGTCGTAAATGATTTTGCTTTTATCACTTGTCCAGACTATGCTTCCATCCGGCCTG
>CAIYZW010000698.1 GCA_903930725.1 uncultured Bacteroidota bacterium | reverse complement strand
TCAACATTGATATTAACTCGGTTCCAAAAAATAACAAATGATAAAAACGGTATTATTAGCAATTTCCACAACATTGCTCATTACTTCAGGCCAGGTACTCTGGAAAATAGGCATCCAGAAAGCTGGCGGATTTTACTTGTCAGACCAAAGCATTTTCGGAAATGTTTTCAGGATACTTTTTAATGGATGGGTTTTTTCGGGTTTTGTGGTGTATGCCATTGCTACAGGTTTTTTCATGTGGCTTATTTCCAAATTTGATATCAGCCTTATTATCCCGATTACGAGCGTGGCATTTATTTATTCGCTACTTGCCGGATATTTCATTTTTGGTGAGCAAATCAGCCTTTTGCGGGTTTTTGGCGTTTTACTAATTGTCCTGGGTGTTTTTTTTGTGGTTAGAAATTAATTTCAAAATGAGCTTCAAATCGCCGGAAATAGCTGAAATTAAGAATTTTATCACCTTCGATATCGAAGAATGGTACGCTGCCAATTTCGATTCGGTTGATTTGAGCAAATTTTCGGACGACACCAACCATCTCCAAAAAAATGTTGATCGGCTTTTGAAGATTTGCGATGATAAAGCCGTAAAATCAACCTGCTTTATTTTGGGCGAAATTGCCTTAAAAAAGCCGCACATCATCCGCAAAATTCACGATCAGGGTCATGAAATTGCCTCCCACAGCCTTGCACATAAATTGGTTTACACGATGACACCCGATGAATTCCGCGAAGACCTGCGCCAATCCTGCGATCTGCTGGAACAGATTACCGGCGAAAAAGTGGTCGGTTACCGCGCTCCATCATGGTCGGTGAACGAGAAAGTTTTGCCCTGGTTTTACGAAATTCTGGAGGAACAGGGAATTTTGTATTCTTCTTCGGTATTTCCCGGAAAAACATTTTTGTACGGCATCCCCGGTTTTCCGCAAAAAATCCATCAACCGGTGGTTGGCGGCAGGCAGCAAAAAATCTGGGAAATCCCGCAGAGTTTATTTTCGTTTGCCGGAAAAAATATTGGCTTCAGCGGTGGTTTTTACCTGCGTTTTTTCCCGGGTTTTTTTGTAAGAAATCAGCTTGGAAAAGCCAACCAGAAGGGAAGATCTGTATTTGTTTACCTGCACCCCCGCGAAATTGACCCAAAAGCGCCACGTTTAGATCTTCCATTTATCGAAAAAACCATCCATTATTGGGGTATTGCGGGCTGCGAAAAGAAGTTCATCCGCACTATTTCTGCTTTCCAACCCACTTTTGTGCGAATGAACGATTATATCCGGCAACTTTCTGACAAACAAAATATGAACAACTGATATGATTTTACCTCTTTTAAAAAAGTACTATTCACAGGTCATCCTTTTGCTGGTAATTATCGCGCTGGTGATTATCAAATTTCCGCATCTTTCGTTGCCTTACTACGGCGATGAGGGTTTCGCCTTTGGCCCTGCCGTTCATCTGATGTATAAAACCGGCCCAAGCCTTTTGCCATCCGGGCTTGATCCTGAATATTCGTATGGCCACCCGCTGCTTTTTCATTTCCTGGTTTCGTTGTGGATGAAGATTTTCGGGCCAACGATTTTCGTGACAAAATCATTTGCGCTCCTTATTTCAATCCTTTTATTGATCAGTCTTTACCTTGTCGGGAAAACATTTTTTAATGCAGAAACCGGATTAATTGCAGCTATTCTCATGTATTTACAGCCAGTTTTTCTGGCGCAGTCATCGTTTGTTTTATTGGAGATTTTCCTTTCGTTGCTTGCGCTTTGGACAATCTGGGCATTTTTTAAAAAGCGGTTTATCTGGTACGCAATTTTTGGCTCGATGCTGGTGATGACCAAAGAATCGGGGCTTTTCCTAATCTTTGCCCTTTGCATCTGGCAGCTTGTTGATATTTTTATCGAAAAAACCGAAAGTTATTCGGGCAGGAAATTATTATACCAATATTTGATTATCCTGATACCGGCCTTCGTTTTCGGGGGATTTCTGATCATCCAGAAAATGACGTACGGCTGGTTTTTCTTTCCTTTGCGAATGAAAGAAACACAGCTCTCTCCGGACGTCATCAACTATAACCTCGGCATTATCCGACGAATTATTTTTAATCTGGATGGCCGAATCTGGCTCCTTGTAGTTTTGCTGATTTCGACTATCGCTTACTTTTTTATTTCCAAAGCTAAATTTTCGCTGCTGCAATGGAAAATCATCTGGTTCATCATCATTTTTATAGGGATTTTCTGGTTTGCAAGTGCCTTCAATTTCATTTCAAACAGGTATTTCCTTGTTATTATCGCCACCATAGTTTTGGTTGTTGGCGCCGTTTTGGTGCAAGCTTTTGAAGAAAAAAAAACGTTGCTTTATCCGGTAGTGCTTTTACTCATTTTTTCGCAGGCCATTTTTGCTTTTCATCACGACCGTAATGGCGACGACAGCCTTGGTTTTGAAGACCCGATCATCGTCCAGCGCGATGCCATCCGCTTTATGGAAAACATGAATGCTTACAACACGCACATTCTCACCCATTTTTTAATAAATTTCAACATGCATTTTCCAGTGGTGGGATACTTGTCGGGTGATAAAGCCTTTAACAATACCACCGGGCAGTTCAGCGAATTTGTGGAGCTTGCTGTTATTTCGAATGTGGAGCTTTCGCCTGAATTGGACAGCCTGCGACTAAACCCGCAATTGGAACTTTTAAAAAGGTTTGAGCGTGGAAATGCCTGGACGGAGATTTATCAAAGGAGGAAAAATTAATATCTGAAATAAGATAACCAACATGGAATCTCAGAAAAAGAACATAGCATTCCTCAAATCAGCACTTACCCTTGAAAATCCTTTGATGCCATCAGAAAAATTTCTGGCCTGGATGAAGGAGATGAATGAAAAAACATACGTCAACATCCGGCATATTCCCTTTAAGGAAATGCGGAACTGGCACTTCAGCAAAAGCAACGGTAATTTGGTTCACGATTCGGGCAAGTTTTTTTCGATTGAAGGAATCCGCATAAAAACCAACTGGGGCAATGTTCCGGAGTGGGAACAGCCCATCATCAACCAACCGGAAGTCGGGTTTTTAGGCATTATTACCAAAAAGTTTAATGGCATTTTGTACTTCCTCATGCAAGCCAAAATTGAGCCTGGAAACCTCAATGTTGTACAGCTTTCGCCAACACTTCAGGCAACAAAAAGCAATTATCTGCAGGTTCACAAAGGCAAGCGTCCGCTTTATCTCGAATATTTTAATGGCGAAAAACAAGTCAACATTCTCCTCGATCAGCTTCAGTCGGAACAGGGAGCACGGTTTTTAAAAAAACGCAACCGCAACATCATCATCGAAATTGATGAAAGTGACGAAATCGAAGTTTTCGACAACTTTTGCTGGCTCACTTTAGGGCAAATAAAGCAATTCCTGCAGCACGACAACCTCGTAAACATGGACACCCGGACAGTAATTTCGGGAATCCCGTTTGGTGAATATCCGCCGGATGTGCTCGATTTTTATGAAACCCTCAAATTTACCGGCAACTCGCACAAGCCTGAATCGGGCATGCTTTTATCCATGCTCGAGCGCGACCGCCATCTGCACAACACCGACGAGATTATTTCGTGGATCACCCGGAAAAAAGCGTTTTATGATCTTGATATCGAAAAAATCCCTTTACATGAAGTAAAAAACTGGTCCGTTTCGGAAGATGAGATTTTTCATCACGACAAAAAGTATTTTTCGGTAATCGGCATGAATGTCGAAATTGGTAACCGCGAAGTAGTGTCGTGGGATCAGCCGCTCATTAGATCGGCACAGGAAGGCATTATCGCTTTTATTGTTAAGAAAATTGATGGCATTTACCACTTTCTGGTTCAGGCAAAACTTGAAGCCGGAAACTTCGATATTGTCGAACTTGCACCAACGGTTCAGTGCCTTACGGGTAATTATCGCAAAGGTTTAAACGAGTACAACGTAATGTACCTCGACGAGGTGCTCAATGCAAAACCAGCGCAAATCTGGTACTCGGCATGGCAAAGTGAGGAAGGCGGCAGGTTTTACAAAGAACAGAACAAAAATATGATCATCGAAGTTGGCGAAGATTTTCCGGTGGAGGTATCAGATAATTTCATCTGGATGACGCTTCATCAGATGAAGGTTTTTATAAAATTTAACAACTACATGAATATCGCTGCCCGCAGCCTGATTGCCGCGGTGAAGTTTGTTTAGATTTGTGTTGGATATTTTACATTGGACATTCTAAATTGGACATTCTAAATTGGATATTTTTTTAATGTAAAATGTCCAACTCCCAATGTCCAATGTAGAATGAAGAATGAAAGAAGTATATCATGAAAAAACTCAATATTGC
>CAIYZW010000697.1 GCA_903930725.1 uncultured Bacteroidota bacterium | reverse complement strand
TATGTCCCCACTAATCCAATAACGGCGCCAAAGAAAAATGACTTAATAATGGCAGGGAAAAGATCCATAAAATCGACATGGCCAAAAGCCTGCTGGAAAAACAGTGAAAGCGACACATCGCCTTTAATATTGGCACCAGCCCAACTTCCTAAAATCCCAAGTGCATCGGCATATAAAATTAAAAGCGGGATCATGAGCGTTGCTGCCAAAACACGGGTAACAACCAGAAAACGGATGGGGTTGGTGGAGGATACTTCCATGGCATCAATTTGTTCGGTTACTTTCATCGAACCTAACTCCGCTCCCATTCCAGAGCCAATCTTTCCTGCACAAATAAGCGCGGTAATAACCGGCCCCATTTCTCTTATCAACGACACTGCGACCATCCCTGGAAGCATTGCAACCGCACCGAAACTAACCAGCGCCGGCCGCGACTGGATTGTAAGCACCAGTCCCATGATGGTCCCGGTTACCGAAATAAGCGGCAACGATTTATAACCAATCTGAAAACACTGGCGGAGGAATTCTTTGAATTCGAAATTACGCGAAAAAGTTTCTTTGGCAACCTGAGTTATAAACATGAAAACATCGGCAATATCGGTCAAAAAGCTGCTGGCAGCTTCGGTTTTTGCCAGTGTCTTTTCGCTTAGTTTTACCGATTGTGCCGTTGCATAACCTTTAACTTTCTTAATGCTCACCGGGTTAAATTTCTTCATGATAAGTTGCTTGAAACGTCCACAAATACTTTTATTAAAAATGGTTTTAGCTGTCTGTGCCACCAACCGGCAAATGCAACAGACAGTTAGAACTCATTTTGGTTTCAGAATAAATTGGTTGGGTAATTTGAGAAATGTTAATATTACCTTCAAGTTTTTTGGTTCTTAATGGCCAGCTTAAAGGCCAGCAATTATCCTGTGTAATTCTTCTTTTGTTTTTCCAAGCTTTGCCTGAAGTCTTCCGAGCATTTCTTCTTTTTTACCATTTACCAACATAAGATCGTCGTCGGTTAAAATTGCAAATTTCTGTTTGAGCTTGCCTTTTTGCTCATTCCAGTTTCCTTTTACTTCTGTTGTGTTCATTTTTGTATGTTTTAATCCCGCAACTGGCGGGGCAATTGTGAAATAATTTTCACCTTACAAAGGTCACTCTAATTCTAGCTTAGGGCGTTACACAATTAAGTAAAAGAGTTACATCATTCACACATTTGATTTGATATAAACCAAAAAAAAGCAACCCACAATTAAGCGGATTGCCTTTATAAAACTAGGAGAAACGGTAGATTCAATTATTGAATGAAGCGTATTTCGACGCGTCTATTTTTAGCTCTGCCTTCGGGTGTTGCATTTGTATCACGTGGGCGTAATTCGCCATATCCTACAAAAGTCATGCGTTTTGGATCAATACCTTTATCAACAAAGTATTGCCTCATTGCATAAGCGCGGCTTTCGGATAAAATCTGATTATCTTTTTCCTGGCCAACATCGTCGGTATGACCTTCGATAGCGAATTTTGCATCAGGATATTCCTGCATGAGTTTTACAATTTCGTTAAGATTCTGGAAAGATTTTGGTTTTATAACATACTTGTTTGTTTCAAATTCCACATAGTCGGCAAAGCTTTGTAAGTGGGTTTCGATTTCCTTAACCTTAACATCGGTGAGTAATGTCATTTTCCGAACTTCAGGACAGCCTTTGTTTTCGATAGATCCCTTTTCGTTAGGGCAAGCATCGGATAAATCGGCAACACCATCACCATCGGCATCAGGACAACCATTGGTTGATTTTGGTCCAGCTGCATCCGGACATTGGTCTTCGCTATCAATTATTCCGTCACCGTCAGTATCGGGGCAACCATTATTTATAGCTATACCAGCTTCTCTGGGGCATTTGTCGTTTATATCAATGATTCCGTCGCCATCAGTATCAGGGCAACCGTTATTCTGGGCATAACCAACATCCATGGGACACTTGTCGTTAATGTCAATTACTCCGTCGCCATCGGTATCGGGGCAACCTTGTAAAGCCGCCGGACCGGCAACTGTGGGGCATTTATCGTCTTTATCAGAAATACCATCACCATCGGTATCAGGACATCCTTTAAATTGAGCAAGGCCAGCTACACCAGGACATAAATCCCTTTTATCGCCAATACCATCTTTGTCGAGGTCGCTCTTTTTTCCAAAACGTACAACAACACCTGCCGAGTAATGGAAGTAATCATTCCACTCAATCACCCAATCGTACGATCCTTCGGCATTTACGCCAAGCCAGTCGGTAACCCAGATGTTGACACCAACACCGGTTGATTGCGCCAGAAAGGCGGTTTTATCAATAATAGTAGCGTTAGCACCAAGGAAAACGTACGGATCGAACATGGCATCGTCTTTTAAAAGGTAGCCATTGGCAAATTTGTATGCAAACTGTCCCTGG
>CAIYZW010000696.1 GCA_903930725.1 uncultured Bacteroidota bacterium | reverse complement strand
ACCTACTTTCCCCTACCCTGCAAAATAATCAGGATGGTGTAGGCCATAATCTTAAAATCCATTGCCAGCGACATGTTTTCGACATATAAAATATCGTATTTCAGGCGCTGGATCATCTCATCAACATTTGAGGCATAACCAAATTTTACCTGTCCCCACGAAGTAATGCCGGGTTTAACCTTTTGCAAAAGGCGGTAATGTGGCGCTTTTTTAATGATCTGATCAATAAAAAACTGCCTTTCGGGACGAGGGCCAACCAGCGACATATCGCCAATTAAAACGGTGTAAAACTGTGGGGTTTCATCGAGGCGCAGGCGGCGCAGCATTTTGCCAAAAGGGGTTATCCGGCTGTCGTTTTCTGAAGATAACTGTGGTTTTCCCTGCTCGGCACCAACATACATTGACCTGAATTTGAGAATACTGAATGGTTTTCCGTGTAGTCCAATCCGTTCCTGCGAATAAAATACGGGGCCTTTGGATGATAATTTGACGCCGATGGCCAGAAAAATATAAACAGGAATCAACAAAATCATTGCAATCACCGAAACAACAACATCAATAAGCCTTTTGAGAGATTCCTGCCATGCCGGCATCAAATCAGGCGAAATCTGGATGAGTGGTTCCGAAAAAATGGAAGTTGTTTTTACCGAACCCATCAGGAAATCCTGAATAAGCGGATTTATTTTGATCACAACATCGGTATCTTCGATTTCGCCAATAATTGTTTCAACCATTTCATTTTCTGTTCTTTCGATGGCGATTACAACTTCCTCCACCTTGTTGTCAATAACCAGTTTATGCAAATCTTCAAGCGTGCCGATTTTCGGAAGGTAAGCTGCAAGCGGGTATTCGGCATATTCTTTTGCATTTACAAAACCAATAAATCTGTTTCCCGACGAAGGTTTCTGGGTTTCGAGGTCATGAAAAATTTTAACAGCATTTTCGTTGCTTCCAACGATGATTGTATTAAAACCCAGGATTTTGCGATGGATTTTCTTAACGGTGCGCGTTGTAATTATTAACCGGAAAGCAAAGGTGAGAATAAACTGAATCCCAAAAAGAATGATAAATGACTGGTAATATGATTTGTACGAGATAACAATATCATCCAGAATCAAAGTAAAGAAAATAATGGTGACACCAATAAAGGTTGTCGAAAAGGTCTGCGAAAGCTCTCTGATTCTGGATTTCCGGTAAATCTTGCGGTACGAACCGGCAATAATGTACAGAATTATCCAGAACATAGGAATCACCAACATTCCGATATAAAATTTCGGATCGGTAATTATTTCATCAGGATGATTAATTATTTCGGGAGTGATGGAATATTTTCGATAAACAAAAAAGAGCATCCAGGTTACAACCGCGGTAAACCAATCTGCAAATAAATATTTTGCCTGTTGTAAAGTTTTGTTCATCAGTTATTTGCCCGGTAAATGAGTTTAATATTATCAATCAGAATTACAGCCTCCGTTTCGTTGTCCTGAAGCAAAGCTCCAAAGAAGATTTTAAAATCAATGATATCGTCAGAAGTCACCCATAACTTGTTGGTGAGATTGATGTAAATTTTATTCCAGTCATCTTTTGGATTAAGATAAATAAGCGGATCCTGAATGATTTGCGAAGATGACTGAGCGAATATTCCAACCGTAAACATCGCAGTATTTTTATAGTCCATTTCGAGGATAACGGGCGTTCCGTCAGTTGGAAGTTCATAAGCTTCAAATGAAGCGCCTTCGTAAATATTATGGTCTTCGTCGAGCACAATTTTGCCTGAATGCGCGCCTTCAAAAGTCTGGTCGGTGCCCGTTGGCGTTAAAACCATCTTGGTTTCGCTCTTGCTGGTTGTATCTATCGAAATTGCCACACCTTCAAAATCTTCCTGCCAGACAAATGTCACTGATTCCCAATATGTTGTATTGCCTCCAACCTTAATTATGCTGTCGGAAACGAAATTAAAATTATTGATAATGATGGGCTTGTAAAATGGATTTGGAATTCGGGTTGTGGCAATTCCATTTATTTTAATACCCGGCTGAAGCTTCAGAACACCTTCCCCGTTTTTTAAAACCGGAATAGTTGCTGGCATTTCAAAGGCGCCAATGGATTGGTCGTCAACATAAACCCAAACGTCGGTAATCTTATGTGAATTAGTTCCTTCT
Organism: uncultured Bacteroidota bacterium; assembly: GCA_903930725.1. Classification (GTDB taxonomy): domain Bacteria; phylum Bacteroidota; class Bacteroidia; order Bacteroidales; family 4484-276; genus CAJATL01. The sequence goes on along the minus strand of CAIYZW010000696.1, from coordinate 6,415 downwards.
ATCGAATAATCGGTGGTTAAACCAAGACTTTCGACTTTGATAAAAGCAGGAATTCCGGGCTGGAGGTTATTTTTCTGACAGGAGGTCAAAAAAAACAAAGCTAAAACTATGGTTGAGAAAACCGTTCTGAAATCCGCTCTAATCATTATCTTCGGCTATAAAATTGATAAAAACCTGAACGAAATACCGCTGGCAATATTGCCTCCGAAACCTATGGAAGTTTACTACGAAATTTTGTCCAGAATCTTGTAAGCCACGTCTAATGCCAGGTAGCCATCATTTATGGTGACCGCCGGGGTCGTATCACTCAGAATGGCCTGGGCAAATTTCTCCAGCTCGGTTTTTATGGCATTGATGGGTTTTATCTCAGGTTTTTCGATCATGATTTCCTTCATTCCTTTGCCTTCGCCGAGGTTCAGCACCAGCGAAAATGGGTTTTCGGGTTCATTTTCGATATCTTGCATTCTAACAATTTCGATATCTTTTTCAAGAAAATCAACCGAAATGTAGGCATCGCGCTGGAAAAACCTCGACTTGCGCATATTTTTAAGCGAAAGACGGCTGGCAGTAAGATTGGCCACGCAGCCGTTGTCGAATTCGATACGGGCGTTGGCAATGTCGTGTGTGTCGCTCACAATGCAGACTCCGCTTGCGCTGATTTTCTTAACCGGCGAATTTACCACACTCAGCACAATATCAATATCATGAATCATCAGGTCAAGAACTACCGGAACATCCGTCCCACGAGGATTGAAAAGCGCAAGCCTGTGCGTTTCGATAAACATAGGATTGTTGATGTAAGGCTGTGCTGCCAGAAAAGCCGGATTGAAACGCTCAACATGGCCAACCTGAACCTTTGCGTTGGCTTCGGCTGCAATTTTTATAAGCTCACGGGCTTCCTGCGGGGAAGTAACGATTGGCTTTTCGATAAATACATGTTTCGATTTTTTGAGTGCCTGCGAAGCACATTCAAAATGCGACACTGTTGGGGTTACAATATCCACCACATCAACAGCCGCGATGATTTCGGCAAGCGAATTGAACTTTTTAAAGCCAAATTCCTTTTCAACCATTGAGGCAGTTTCATCGTTTGGATCATAAAATCCAACAAGTTCATAATCATTAATTTCGGCAATACATCTTAGATGAATTTTACCAAGGTGACCAGCACCCAGAACGCCAATTTTGAGCATATTTTTAAATTTTTGCAAATGTAAAAGATTTTTAGGCTTATCGAATTTATTAATTTCGCCAAAAATCAACGTTTAACGGCTTTTTCGATATTTCAATTTAGGAGAATGATAGATAATTACAGGCATCAGGGATTACGGAATAAACTTGTCGAAAGTCTCAGAAACAGCAGAATCAGCGACGAACGTGTACTCGAAGCGATCGGGAAAGTGCCGCGGCATTTTTTTATGGATTCTTCATTTCTCGAATTTGCTTACGAAGACAAGGCTTTCCCGATAGGTTCGGGGCAAACCATTTCGCAGCCGTACACGGTGGCCTTTCAAACCGAATTGCTCGAAGTTGCAAAAGACCATAAAATCCTTGAAATCGGCACCGGTTCGGGTTATCAGGCCTGCATCCTGCTCGAAATGGGCGCCAGGGTTTTTACGCTCGAGCGACAGATTAACCTTTATAAAAAGGTGAAGTCGTTTTTTGAGATGCACCATTACCAGGCGCGGGTTTTCCATCGCGATGGTTACGATGGTTTACCGTCCTTCGCTCCTTTCGACAGGATTATTATCACCGCAGCCATTGCACAGATTCCTGATTCGTTAAAATCGCAACTTAAACCCGGCGGGATTTTGGTTGCTCCTGTCGGGAAAAGCGGCCATCAGATGATGCTTAAAATGCGGAAAATTTCGGAAACTGAGTTCACAGAAGAATTTCACGGCGGTTTTGTGTTTGTGCCAATGTTGCCGGGCAAAGCCAGCGATTGAGTTAGTCGTACCTCACCACTTTTGTAACTCCTTTTATTCCTAAAAGCTTCTTTTTTAAAAATGTAAGATGTTCGACATCGTGTACCTGGACTTTTATTACGCCAACAAAGCCGGAACCCTCAGAAGTAAAATTTATATCCTTCATATTTACTTTTAAATCACCCGAAATGGTTTTCGTGATATCACTCACCAGACCCATCCTGTCGGTTCCCAGAATTTTGAGGTTGGTGACAAAATACTTCATATTTTGGGTTTCTTTCCAACGCGCCTTCATCATGCGATATGGGTAATGTTTGAGCATCTGCTGGGCATTCGGGCAGTTGAGACGATGGATTTTTATTCCCTGCTTAACCGTTACAAATCCAAAAATTGTATCTCCGGCAATCGGGTTGCAGCATTTCGACAATGAATAATTGAGGTTCGAAACGCCCGCATCAATCAAAATATAGCTTTCGTCTTTTCCCGACTGGCTTTCGATACGTTCTTCGGCAATTTCGGATTCGCTTCTTGCATCTGTCGGTCTTTCCTCAGTCTCCTCAACCAAAGTAAAAATATGCTTTATCTCCTGCAAATCAACCTTCTCAAAAGCAACATTAAAATAGAGGTCAATGGGTTTTTTAAATCCAAGTTCCTTTACAACCCTCGAAATATTCCGATCGTTAAACTCAATTTTCCAGTTTTTAAACTTCCGCATCAAGGTTTCTTTGCCAATCTCTGCTTCCTTGAATTTTTCCTCGCGAATGGTTCTGTTTATGCGGGCTTTAGCTTTTGATGTTACCACATAATTAAGCCAGTCGAGGTTTGGCTTTTGGGTTTTTGAGCTAATGATTTCGACCCTGTCGCCGTTGCTCAACGGGTGTCTGATGGGAAAAACTTTACCATTTATTTTGCCGCCGGTACATTTCGAACCTAAGCCGGTATGAATGTCGAAGGCAAAATCGAGGATGGTAGCGCCGGCAGGAAGTTCGCGCAAATCTCCGGTTGGAGTAAAAACATAAATGCTGTCGGACTTCGTAGTTATTTTGGAAGATGTTCCATCGTCAAGTTGCTTTGCACCGATGGTTTCGAGCACATTTCTTACATCAACCATCCACTCGGCAATACTTTTGCCATAAGCCGATTCCTTATACCGCCAGTGCGCAGCATCACCCCGCTCGGCTACATCGTCCATCCTTTGCGTTCTGATTTGAACTTCAACCCAGCGGTTATCAGGCCCCAGAACGGTGGTGTGCAAACTTTCGTAACCGCTGTTTTTTGGTGTTGTAATCCAATCGCGGAAACGTTTTGGATTTGGTTGATAAATGTTGGTAATCAACGAATAAGCTTGCCAGCATGCAGTCTTTTCGCGATTACGCAATTCGTTAAAACGTTGTTTATCGTGTGTAAACTTTTTAATCCGCTGGCTTTTTTGATCGTTTTCGGTATTTTCGGTTTCGGCATCTATCAAAACCTGTTTGCCTGATTTTGATACTTTTTTTTCGGATTCAGCCTTTTCTTCTTTGCTTTTTTTGAGTTTTCTTTCGATACCCGGATCGCCTTCATTTTCCAATCTTCCAACAAAATCTTCCACAAATTGAATCTCTTCATCCGAAATTACATCGAGAAGTATAATGCGAATGGCAAAAAGATCGTAAACCTGCTCAAAGGGAACACCCTGTGTGTCCATCTTCTTTTTGATGGAAGTAATTGATTTTGCCCTGGTTTTAATTTCAAATCTGATACTTTCTTCGGTGAGTCTCCGCTTGATAGGTTGCGCAAAACTGTTAATAAAAGCTTCCTGTTTCTTTTTTGTTTCCTGAAGTTTGTAACTGATGTGGTTGTAGGCTTCCTGATCCGACCATTTCATGCTGAGGTCTTCAAACTCAGCCTTAATTTTGTAAAGGCCAAGCCGATGGGCAATGGGTGTGTAAATGAAAACGACATCACTCAGAAACTGCTTTTGCATTTCTTCGGGAAGATGCTTGAAAATCCGCATGTCGTATAGGCGATGAGCCATTTTAATGAAGATGATTCGAACATCGTTAACGAGGCTCAGAAACAACTTCCTGAAATTTTCGGATTGAAGGCTTAATTTATCCGAATGAAATGACGATACTTTCTTAAATCCTTTGATGATGCTGGCTACATCGCTGCCAAAACGCTGCTCGACTTCGGTAATATTTTCGTCGGGCGAATCAATAACGTCGTGAAGCAAGGCTGCAATTACCGAATTTGTGCGCATCCCGATTTCGGTGGCAACAATTAATGCAACAGCCAAACTGTGATAAATCTGTGATTCGCCGGATTTTTTTTGACGGTCGCCATAAACCAATCTGGCGTAATCGTATGCTTCACGAAGTTTAAGCAAATCGGCCTCCGGGCTTTGTTTTAAAGCCTGTTCAAGCTCGGTGTACTTATTTTCGTGTTTGGGTTTTATATTTAATTCTAATTCTTCATTCATCAGTAATCGTTTATTAATGCAGGAAATTTTTTCCTTAAATCTTAAATTCAGCCAACAAACGGCCAAGTGTTAAAGATAATTATCCAAAAGTAAAATTCCAAATTGTAACAATTGTTAAGGCAAAATTGTTTTGAGCGGAAGAATAATAAAAGATCAGGAAAATAGAGCTTGGAAAAACCTGTAGTTTTATAAAGGATTTGCTGTGATGTAAACCTTTTGCATCACTCGCCCAAAAAGCAATGCATCGTACCACATGTAGTAAAAACGCTGGGCGTTAAACCAGTCAATCCCGTCGAGGTTATCATCGTGGCGGTCGTAAGGATCGGCAAAAATGATCACATCATCCATCAAATCTTCAGTATTCCGGTCGTCGTAACCGATTACGAGAACCCAGTGGCCGCCCCAATCGCTCCACTCAACCAGTGTTGGAATCTGATTATTCAGATTTTCGCGCAACAAACCGAGGGTTCCGTTTTCGTGCCATGAAGCAGTAAAGCCGTGTGTATTAAGCCAGCCGGCCATTTGCTCTGGGTTTGTACCAACAGATGTGCTGGTTCCCATTTCGGTGGCAATCGTCATTTCATCACCTGTTTTACCGCAATATTTCAGCAAAGTCATCACTGCTGCCGGCCCACAAGTGTATTCGGTAGTTTGCTGGTACGATTCAGCATCAAGCAACGTAACGCCAGGTGCATGAAGCCTGTCGACAACATTTAGCACATAATAATCACTCGTAACCAATGGTGTGGCATCCTTACATTTATCCGTTTCACATGTTGTTAAAAGCATCATAATCAGAGGCAAAAGAAAAAAGTAATTCCTTTTCATAACTTTATAATTTTTGTATTTGTAAAGATATCCTACCAGCGGATCTTTTAATAACAACCGCATGATTAGCAAATTTAGTTTTAAAATCTAAATTGAAGGTATAACCCGATGAAAAACAGCAATAAAAAAGGCTGTCCCACCAAAGAAACAGCCCTTTTTAAAATTAACCTGATTATTTATTTTTTCTGATCGTCTTTTCCTGATTCCTTGCGGCCTTGCTGGTCGTGAGGCATCGAAATCGAATCGCGCATTTTGGTGTCGGCTTTAATATTTTCAAATTTGTAATAATCCATTACTCCAAGATTTCCTGAACGCAAGGCTTCTGCAATTGCTTTTGGGATTTCTGATTCGGCCTGAATAACGTTTGCACGTGCTTCCTGTGCTTTTGCTTTCATTTCCTGTTCCAGAGCTACGGCCATAGCGCGGCGCTCTTCGGCTTTTGCCTGAGCAATATTTTTATCGGCATTTGCCTGATCCATCTGAAGAACAGCACCAATATTTTTACCAACGTCAACATCAGCAATATCAATCGAAAGAATCTCGAAAGCTGTACCAGAATCCAGACCTTTACTCAAAACCAGTTTCGAAATCGAATCGGGATTTTCGAGAACGGATTTATGAGAAGCCGCCGAACCAATCGCTGACACAACACCTTCGCCAACCCTGGCAATAACTGTATCTTCGCCGGCGCCACCAACCAATTGGCGAATATTTGCCCTAACGGTAACCCTCGCCTTGGCAATCAGCTGGATTCCATCTTTTGCAACAGCCGCAACAGGTGGAATGTTGATTACTTTTGGGTTTACCGACATTTGAACGGCTTCAAAAACATCACGGCCAGCAAGGTCTATCGCGGTAGCCAGTCTGAAATCGAGGTCCATGTTAGCTTTATCTGCCGAAATCAACGCGCTGATAACCGATTTTAGGCGGCCTCCTGCCAGAAAGTGCGCTTCGAGCTCATTTCGGTTTAGTTTTAAACCAGCTTTGGTGGCAGCAATTAGGCTGTTTACAATAATTGATGGTGGAATTTTCCGCCAGCGCATCAGCACAAGCTGAAGCAACGAAATTCTAACCCCCGAAACAAGGGCCGAAAACCATAATCCAACCGGAATAAAGTAGAAAATAATCCACAAGCCAAAAAGGCTCGCAACTCCGATAACAAGAATAATCAAAACATTAGGTTCCATAAATCTTTTAGTTT
>CAIYZW010000695.1 GCA_903930725.1 uncultured Bacteroidota bacterium | reverse complement strand
TATGCCCTTCCTGCAGATTACAAATCGGTAGCTAATGCCCAATGGGCCCTTGATTTTGATCACAATGCAAACGATTATATTTCGACTGGAAATCCCGGAATCGTTGCCTATCCGTTTACTATGGAAGCATGGATAAAAACGGCAGGTTATGCTGGTGATATGGCCATCATGGGCTATTGCAGTTCGACAAATGATGAGTATCAATTTGGAGTTTATGTAAGCGCTGCTGATGGAAAATTAAATATCAGGTCGAAAAAAGGTATCTTAAATGAAGAACAAAAAGGTTCGGTTGTAGTTACTGACGACAATTGGCATCATGTTGCGGTTGTTTTTGCCTCCGCAAGTATTTCAAGACTTTATGTTGATGGTACAATAGATGCTACTGAGAGTGATGTGTCTCCTATATCACCAAGTGAGGTTGATTTATTCGCTATTGGCAGATGGGGTGATTTAACTCCTGATTCATATTTTGATGGATTAATTGATGAGGTCAGACTTTGGACAACAGCCAGAAGTGCTTCATCTATAAGCTATTACAGAACAAGATCAATTGCAAATCCATATTCAAGTATGGCTGGTTATTGGCCAATGGAAGAAGGAAGTGGAATAACAACAGCTAACCTCCTTGGTGGTACTGCAACTTTAACCGCACCAGATTGGTCGGGCAGCGTTGATACCGATGAAGACGGAGTTGCAAACATTAACGATGAATATCCTTACGACCCAATTCGCGCATTCAACAATTACTGGCCTGCATCTGCTGGAACTCTTGCATTTGAAGATTTATGGCCTTCGATGGGAGATTTTGATATGAACGATTGTGTGATTGGCTACAGATTTAATCGAGTAACTAACTCATCAAATAATCTTGTTGAAGGAATTTGTAGTTTTGATCTTAAAGCCAATGGTGCTGGACTGAGACAAGGTTTTGGCTTCATTTTTCCTGGCAGTGTTGTCGCATCAGATGACCTTAGTATTAGTGGGCATAGCGTCACACAGGGATTCATTACTCTTGACCCTAATGGATCAGAATCTGGACAACCAAAACTTACTGTTATTGCTCACGACAAACTTCCAAGTTTAGGAAATACAAGAATCGGTACCTACTCAGGAAATTTTAATTTCAATGTATTAATTAGTATTACAGGTGGTACTTATAATATGGACGATCTCGACTTCCAGCACTGGAGTCCATTTTCAATTATTTATAATGGGAACTATGTTGATAAAAGAGGACATGAGATTCATCTTCCTGGATACGCTCCTTCTTATAAAGTAGATATTGCTCTTTTCGATACTGCTGATGATGGTTCCCAATACCCAGCAGCCGGTGGTGGTAATTTGTGGTATAAAACCAGTACTATTGCTACTGCGTCTGGCGATGCTGTTGGTCAATACTTCCCATGGGGGTTGGATATTCCAGGGAATTTTAGCTGGACCCGTGAAGCTGATTTAGTACACCAACCAGTCAACGGATTTTACAGACCCACTATTTGGTTTGGATATTTAAAATTTAAACAGTGGGCTAGCAGCAACGGTACTGAAGCCCAGGATTGGTATAGCGGGACAGGAATTGCCTATCGCGATGAGGATTTCATTTATTCGCACTAATTTTTTATTAAACATAAGTGTTAAAAACCCGCCCATAATCAGGCGGGTTTTTCTTTTTCTGGGTAGAACAATTCTGAATTCGGGTTTCTCTTTTGATAAGATATTTCAAAAGGTTTACTTTGCATTTAATATCAAAAACAATTCGACAAATGAAAATTAAACGAAGTAGTGGGATTTTACTTCATCCCACCTCATTACCCGGCAAATCCGGAATTGGTTCACTTGGAAAAAACGCCTTCTTATTTATTGATTATCTTGTAAAATCGGGTCAAAGTATTTGGCAGGTGCTCCCGATGGGGCACACAGGCTATGGTGATTCGCCCTATCAGTGTTTTTCGATTTATGCAGGGAATCCAATTCTTATTGATCTTGAATTACTTATAGATGAAGGTTTACTTAATCATTCCATTTTCGATGAAGACTCAACTTCCGATGAAACCAGGGTTGATTATGGAAAAGTAATCGGGTTTAAGAAATCGCAGCTTAAAGTTGCTTACAACAATTTCACAATTAATGATGTTTCAAAAAGCAACCTTTATAAAGCATTTAACGAGAAAAACGAAAAGTGGTTAACCGAATATGCGCTGTTCATCGAATTAAAAGAGCATTTTAACGAAATGCCCTGGTGGGATTGGCCTCAGGAACTCAGGTTCAGAGAAGAAGCAGCCATCCAAAATTTTAAAACTCAGAATGCTCACAAAATTGGCTTTCACAAATTCTGCCAGTTTATTTTTTACAAACAATGGGCAGCAGTAAAAAAATATGCCAACGACCGCGGAATCTCAATCGTTGGCGACATTCCGCTTTATGTTGCCCACGACAGCGCAGATGTTTGGAGCAACCATGAAGTATTTCAATTTGATGAAAACAGAAAGCCCTTAAAAGTTGCAGGAGTGCCACCGGATTATTTCAGCAGCACAGGTCAACTTTGGGGAAACCCACTATATAACTGGGATTTTATGCAAAAAAACGGCTTTACCTGGTGGATTGACCGCATTAGTGCCACTTTTGAAATGTTTGATTTTGTCCGGATTGACCATTTCAGAGGCTTTGAGGCTTATTGGGCTGTCCCATTTGGTGATAAAACTGCCGAAAAAGGTGAATGGGTGAAAGCTCCAGGAACCGAACTTTTTAAAACCATCAGAGAAAAACTTGGCGAGCTGCCCGTGATAGCCGAAGATTTGGGAATTATCACCCCGGAAGTCGAAAAGTTACGCGACGATTTTGGTTACCCGGGAATGAAAATCCTGCAGTTTGCTTTTCATGCCGACGAAGGAAGTGGATATCTTCCGCATAATTACACACCAAATTTTGTCGTTTACACCGGCACTCACGACAACGACACATTGCAGGGCTGGTTCAACGATCTCGAAAACGACATCAAAAAACGTGTGCTTAAATATGCCGATGCCGACGAAAAAACAATCATCAGAAAAATGATACGGGTAGCCTGGAGTTCGGTTGCCGAAATGGCCATTATTCCTTTACAGGATTTATTGGAACTCGGCAGCGAAGCACGGATGAACATCCCGGGAACACCGGGTGGAAACTGGCAATGGCGATTTCAGATGGAGCATTTAACCGATGAAAAAGCAGAATGGCTGGCAGATATAACCAAAATTTTCAACCGGAAATCTGATTAAAATGGACAATAAATTGACGATTTATCAGGTTTTTGCGCGCCTTTTTGGGAACAAAAATATTTCCTGCAAAATAATTGGAACAATTGATGAAAATGGTGTTGGGAAATTTAACGATTTCACCGACAAAGCTTTAAACGAAATCCTAAAGCTTGGAAACAGCCATATTTGGTACACCGGAATTATCCGTCATGCAAGCGTTACCGATTATAAGAAATCAGGAATCGCAAACAGCCATCCTTCATTAGTAAAAGGAAAAGCGGGTTCGCCCTACGCCATCAGCGATTATTACGATGTTGACCCTGACCTTGCAGACTGTGTGGAAAAGAGGATGCAGGAATTTGGACAGTTGCTTGAAAGAACCCATCAGGCGGGCTTGAAGGTTATCATTGATTTTGTTCCAAACCATGTTTTCAGGCAATATCATTCAACACAAAAACCTGCTAGTATTGCAGATTTGGGCGAAAATGACCAGCCCGAAAAGGCCTTCGACCCCCAAAATAATTTTTACTATTTGCCCGGTACAGCATTCAAACTACCTGAAGGACTTGATTTTACTGAGGAAACCAAACCCGGAATTTCGTCAGTTCCCTATTTTGAAAGTCCCGCCAAAGCCACCGGAAATGACCAGTTTACCGCTCAACCCGACAAAAACGACTGGTACGAAACCATCAAATTAAACTATGGTGTTGATTTTCAAAATAACAAAACAAAACATTTTAATCCACTGCCCGATACCTGGAAAAAAATGTCCGACATTTTGCTTTTCTGGGCTGCAAAAGGCGTGGATGGCTTCAGGTGCGACATGGCCGAAATGGTTCCGGTCGAATTCTGGCAATGGGCAATTTTAAGAACCAAGGAAAAATATCCCGAAATTATCTTCATCGCCGAGATTTACAATCCGCTCGAATATCACAACTACATCAAAACAGGCCAATTCGATTACCTTTATGATAAAGTTGGATTGTACGATGCTTTAAAAAACATTATCACCGAAAATGGCTCAGCCCGCATGATTACCAACTGCTGGCAGATGCTTGAAGGTATTGACCGGTACATGCTCCGGTTTCTCGAAAATCATGATGAAATCAGGTTTGCTTCGCCATTTTTTGCCAGCGACCCTTTTGCTGCAATTCCGGCAATGACGGTTGTAGCCACCTTGAACACCGGCCCTGTAATGGTCTATTCTGGCCAGGAAGTTGGCGAACAAGCAATTGGAGCAACAGGTTTTAGCGGAGATGACGGCAGAACCACGATTTATGATTATTTCAATATTCCCGAACATCAAAAATGGATGAACGACGGTGCTTTTGATGGTGTTAAACTATCGGAAAGCCAGAAATCGTTGCGCAGTTTTTATCATAAAATAGTTAATTTGAGCAAATCATCACCGGCAATCAGCCGTGGGAGGTTTTACGACCTGATGTGGGCCAATGGCCAGAATTCCGATTTTGATAAGGATAGAGTTTATGCATACCTGCGTTACAACGTTGAGCAAGCGCTTTTGATCGTTGTAAATTTCGATAAAACCAGAAAGCAAAAGGCAAGGGTGAGAATTCCTGATCATGCTTTTAATGAAATGGGGCTTCAGCAATTCGACAATTTTCATTTTCAGGAACTGCTTTGGGATCGTCCATCCTTTTCTTTTCCGAAAGGAGAAGCGATAAAAAGAGGTATCGAAATCTGGTTGAATCCGTTGGATGCCATAATTTTTGAGCTAAGGCCTTGTTGATTGAATGTGACTTTTTAAGCGACCTAAGTACAAATCTGTTAATTCTCTGGTTTTTAAAACCTTAGCTAAACGCAAAAGATTTAAGCTATTTTCTTTAATAGTGGCAACAGAAACGCCAGCCCAATAATAAAAAATATGGCTATCGCAAGCACCGAATATCTCATGCTGCCTGTGATTGCTTCGATTATCCCAAAACTAAAAGTGCCGGCAACCGTGGCAAGTTTTTCCATCACATCGTAAAAACTAAAAAATGAGGTATGATCGGTTGTTTCGGGTAACATCTTTGAATAAGTGCTCCGGGCAAGCGATTGGGAGCCTCCCATCACAATTCCAATAAAAAAGGCAGCGATTACAAAAGTTGTGGAGTTGGAAATATAAAATGCGCCGATGCAGATAAAAACCCATGCAACAACCGAAATTATCATTGCTTTTATATTTCCGAGCCTCGCCGAAATCCTTGCAAAAAGCCATGCACCAAACATCCCAACAAGCTGAATAACAAGAATGGTCGGAATAAGCACATCTTCTTTTAATCCGATTTCTTTTTCGCCATAAGTGGCTGCCATAAACATCACGGTGAGCAGTCCCATCATCATAAAAAAGAAACCACTCAGATAATATTTCAATTTGCGGTTTTTGCGAATCTGGCCAAACACTGCCTGTAATTCTCTGTAACCGTTTGATAAAATCCGCGCCTTTGCTGATCGTTTCCGGTAAGTATATTTTGGAAGTCGCGAAAATGTTATCATCGAAAAACCTATCCACCAAACAAAAACAGTTAAAAACGAAATTCTGGCAGCAAGACTTGAGCCTTCCGGGATGCCGAACCATGTTGGTTTCATCACCATCAACAGGTTAAAAAGTAGCAAAATAACTCCGCCAAGGTAGCCCATCGAATAACCTCGGGCACTAATCCTGTCCTGGTCTTCGGGTGGGACAATGACTGGTAAAAACGAGTTGTAAAAAACAATACTGCCGCAATAGCCGAGCGTTGGCACAAGATTAAATCTTCAGTGCAATAGGGTAATACTTTAAATCCGTCTTTAATGAGTGTTTCTGCTGTAGCAACCAGTCTG
>CAIYZW010000694.1 GCA_903930725.1 uncultured Bacteroidota bacterium | reverse complement strand
GTTAAAATGGCCGGTGTTATCTTTATAGAGATAATGATTTTGCGAAAACCAGCCGCTGTAACTATCCAGATTTACAAGGATATTGTTAAAGGCAATCATCCAGATGGCGCGGTCAACGTCAATGGTTTCGGCAAGATTTGCTGGCTCGTTGGTGATGGTGTTGCACACCGAGACCAGTTCATTCCAGCCAAAGTTCGATTGCATTTCGTAAAGACTGGAATAAGCGCTGCTGTCGGCAGAAAGATATTTAAAGTTGCTTTTAGAGAAAGGTCCCGGCGACTCCGGGTTACACTTGATAAAGGTGTTGGCAGATGAGTTGAAATGATTGGAGCAGAATGTTTTATTAACGCTTTCATCGTTGGAGTATAGCCCGATGTACGAACCATTGATGTAAACCTGTGCAAAATTGCTGCGCGAACAATCCATATAATTTTTCAGCACCTGATAACCAAGAACCTCCCGTATCATCGAAGGATCGGAAAAACAATTGGCTAATTTTATGCTGGAAATTCCCTGGTAAGCCTGATCTTTAACCTCATCCAGCGAAATATGAAGCGGGTTTTTCGTGTAAGTTGGATCGTACGAACTCGAGCCTTTATATTTAACGCCGGCACTATCGTAACTTACGCCATTTACTTTTACCAATTCAGCCATCAGGTAACCGTCCATTCCGGATTTGGCTGTGTCCATTTGGTAATCCCAATTTGGCTGCGAAAAGAAGATTTCGATTTTCTGAATCTGATCAATGTCATAAAAGGTTTGTTGCCCAATAGCAAACTGGCCCGAAAATAATATTGGAAAAAGTGCCAGGAAAAACCGCCGTTGTAAAGCTTTCATTAATTTTTTGTTACTTGATTAGAACAATTTTGCCTGTGATATTTTCACCGTTTTCATAACGAACAACATAAAAATAAACACCGTTTTCCTGGTCTGAAATGTCAATTTCGGTCGGGTTTTTAGCATCAATAATGATGTTTCCTAAAATATCAACAACCATCAGTTCAAAATTTCCCAGCGATTCAATTGCGCCATCTGTTTTTACAATTCCTGTTGTAGGATTTGGATAAAGATGTGCTGATCGGGAAACCTCGTTAATTCCAACCATCTGGAAAAAATAAGCTTCCGAAAGTGAAGATAAACAACCGTTTTCATCAGTTACCTGAACCTGGTAATTACCTGTTTCAAGCGGCGTATAAACCTGTGAAGTCGCCCCCGGAATAATGCTGCCTTCCAGAAACCACTGGTTTCCTTCGATAGCGCTCGAAACAACCGTGCTTTCGACCTGTGTGATGGTTGGCGTTGATGGCAAAGGATGGACAACAACAGTTACAACATCAGTATCTGTGCAGCCTGCACTTGTAACAGTAACTGTGTAAATTGTCGTTTCGGAAGGTGTAACAACCGGGTTTTGCAAGGTCGAATTAAATCCCGGGGGATCGGAAGCCCATGAAAAAGTATAAGAAGAACCACCATTGGCCGAAGCATTTAATTGTGCTGATTCGCCAATACAAATTTCGTTTGCTGAACTGCTTGCGGTTACTGAGGGAACTGGGTTTACAGTGATTGTTACATTGTCAGTTTTGCTGCAATCGCCATCCGAGGCGGTTACAAAAAATGTTGTGGTTATTGTTGGCGAGGCAACCGGGTTTTGCAAGGTCGAATTAAAGCCCGGTGGATCAGAAGTCCATAAAAAACTATAGGACGAACCTCCCGGTACAGATGCCGTTAACTGAACCTGCCCGCCAAGGCAAATTTCTGTCGTAGACGAACCGGCGGTAACCTCGGGTGCCGGAATAACCGAAACAGTCACATTATCCGATTCGCTGCAACCACCGCTGTTGACGGTTACAAAATATGTTGTGGTTACTGTTGGGACAGCAACCGGATTTTGTAAAGT
>CAIYZW010000693.1 GCA_903930725.1 uncultured Bacteroidota bacterium | reverse complement strand
TCTCCTTTATCAAAAAAACAGCTTTGGGAATACTGGTAGTATTTTCTCTAAGCCTTTCAGCGCAGCTTCAACAAATCAATCCGGGCAATCCAGCGCTTTTTGAATGGACCGACATGCCGGCGTTTTCTACCTCGGTAAGCTCTTCTGTTGCCACCCCTGAAGGTGGCTGGGTGGTTGGTGGTATGACCGCAGCTACGCAATATTTTTATTATCCTCCGGTGGTTATAAAGCTATCTTCCTCCGGAGAAAAAATCTGGCAATACCCACAAAATTTTGAATGGGAAGTTGGCTCAACCGACGTTTTGAAGCAATCACAGGATGGAAATTTGTTTGCAGCTGGCTGGTGTATGGCGGGCTGTGATTATGGCCCTTCGGGAACTTTTCTTCATAAGATTTCGCAGGATGGTCAGGTGATCTGGAATAACATTTTCGTAACGGATTATTATGCAGAAACCGGAGATGTTTTTGAATCGGCAACCGGAGAAATATACGTTATTGGAGGCAAGCAAATGCTTAAGATTTCTTCGGAAGGCGATAGGTTGGGGCTGGTTTATTATCCGTTGCCATTAAGCAATAAGTTTACGACCGGACTTGCTACCGGGGATTTTTTATTGCTCGGTTATGCCGACGGAATGTTAAAAACTGACCTTAGCGGTAATGTGATTTCGACCTACAATTTTGAGGGAATAAAAAGCAACATCATCAGATGGGATAATGGTTTTCTTTTTATTGCAGGACACAAAGTAATCAGGACCGATGAAGGGCTTACTATCCTTGATGAATATGATTTTTCGGCGATTATTCCAATGAGGTTTGAGTCAACAGTTTCTGAGAGTAGTTTTGTTATTGTTAGCAATGATCATATTTTACAAATTGGTTTTGATTTTCAAACCATTACTGATGCTGTTTATGAAAGCCCTTTTACCTTTGAAGAGTCAGGCATTTCCGTTAATAATGATATTTTACTGATGACAGGAAATGACAAAGGTTCAGCAAATGATTTTGCAATGACTGCAAAGACTTTTTCACTGGACGGGACAACGCTGAACCCGTCTGTTGACGTGGGAATTGTAAGTTTGAGAGCGGAAAATATACTGGCCATCAGGTATCCGCAATATCCTTTTCTTTACGATTTCAGGTGGGATGCTTTTGCTACCATTAAAAATTTTGGCAACGACACGATTACTTCAGCCAAGCTGGTGTCGGATATGACAGCCATGTTTATTTGCGGGATGTTATATTATATTTTTCCACAAGAAGGAATGATGCTACTCCCAGGCGATTCGACCGAAATTGCGCTTGATGAAATGAAAGAACCTGGTATGTATTTTCCAAACCAGACTTCGGTTGAATATACCTGGAAAATGCACACCATGCTTCCAAACGGGTTCATGGATCGCAATCCGGCCAACGATGAGGCATCCATCACCTTTTTGGTTGATCTTACTGTTGGAATTGATGAAAATCCGGCTTCTGAAATAAAGCTATTTCCAAATCCTGCTTGCGGTTTTATAAATATCGAAATGCCCGCCAATGATGCCTTTAGTTGGGTTATTACTTCAATTACCGGACAAAAAATATTGAATGGTTCATCATATCTGGAAAACACCAAAGTTGATGTTAGCAGCCTTCCCAAAGGATTGTATTTTATCGAAATATCCAAAAACGGCAGGAAAATCTCTGTCGAAAAATTATTGATTTCGGGATAACTATGAATCCGTAGACAAATTGGACTTGTACTGACGATTTAGTGTTTGGCTTTGAAAAAACCTAACAGGTTTTAAAAACCTGTTAGGTTTTGGTGATTTTGACCAACCACTTTGATCTTTCCACCTAGGATTTAACCCATAAAAAAAGCCCGGCATTACACCAGGCTTTTTTGAGTTAGATTTTTTACTTCGATTTATTTGGGAAGGCAGGTGGTTTTGGAAGTTCATTCGGATTGGTTTTCAATTCATCCAAAATAACTTCGATGGCTTTGTTGAGCTGCTCATCAATTCCTGCATATTCTTTCGCCGGGTCGTTGCGGACTTCGATATCCGGTGAAACGCCACGACCTTCGATAATCCATTCGCTGCCGTCGGCGCTGTAATGAGCAAATTCGGGACGCATCAACTGGCCGCCATCAATAAACGGCAGGCTTCCACGGATTCCCACAACACCACCCCAGGTGCGCAGGCCGATGAGTTTTCCTAATTTATACGCTCTGAACTGATACGGGAATAAGTCGCCGTCGGAAGCAGAATATTGGTTGATGAGGCAAACCATCGGGCCAGTCATCATGGCGCCTGGCCTCGGTGAACCGGCGGTGTTGCGGCCCATTTCCATCACGGCAAGTTCGCGGCGGAGGCGCTCGATAATCATCGGAGAAACGTTTCCTCCGCCATTTCCGCGGTCATCAATAATCAAAGCTTTTTTGCGGATTTGCGGATAGAAATATTTCACAAATTCATTCAAACCTTCGGGGCCCATGTCGGGAATGTGGATGTAGCCAACCTGTCCGTTGGTGGCTTCGTTTACCTTTTTGATGTTGGTTTGAACCCAGTCATAATAATACAGCGAACTTTCGTCGGCGATGGGCGTAACGATCACTTTGCGGCTGCCACTTTCGGAAGCAGAAGTATTCACGGTTAGCTCGACCTGTTTGCCGGCTTTTCCAACCAACGATTCATAAATATCGTTCATGTCTTTGGTGGTGACTCCATCAATGGCGAGGATGAAATTGCCATCCGTAATTCCGAGGCCAACTTCGGCAAGTGGTGATTTCACATCTTTTGTCCAGTTTTGTCCGGGCAGAATTTTATCGATTTTATAATAGCCCGAACCGTCGCGGATGAGTTTTGCGCCAAGCAAACCTGTCTTGATTCTTGGGGGTTCAGGTTTATCACCGCCACTCACGTAGGCGTGGCCTGTGGTAAGTTCGCCAATCATTTCGCCAATGATGTAGGTAAGATCGTACCGGCTGTTGACGTAAGGAACCAGCGGTGCATATTTTTTATGAATGTCGTCCCAGTTTACACCGTGCATGTTTGGATCGTAGAAGAAATCGCGCATCTGGCGCCACGATTCGTCAAAAATCTGTTTCCATTCGTCTTTCGGGTTAACCCAGACTTTCATATCCGAAACGTCAATATAATCGTCAACTTTAATTTTACCTTTTGGGAGATCAATCACAGCATATTTTCCACTTTCGAAAATGAGCATTTTTTTACCATCTGCCGAAATATCAAAGCCGTCGATATTGCCAAGGGCTTCCTCTTTTTTGCTTTTCAGATCAAAATAAAAAGTCGAAGGTTTTGGTTCGCCGGTTTTGAAACGGGAATAATAAACGCCATCGTTGGTGGCTGTAACTCCCCAGATTCCTCCATTGTCGGTGGGCAATTCGATAACCCGATCCATAATTCCGTCAAAATCAACTTTCACAGTGATGGATTCGTCTTTCTTTTCATCCTTTTTACCGTCTTTCTTCTCGTCCTTTTTTTCGCCATCGTCTTTCTTAGGTTCATCCTTTTTTATTTCGACAACATCATTTTCGGGTTCAAAAGGCGATTTGGTGTCTTTGGCCAACGTGATCAGATAAACTTTTTGCATGTCGCTGTAAGAGTGATTCCACTCAGTCCAGCTATAATTCGGATTAAAAGTACGCGCCGAAGTAAAGTACAGATATTTGCCATCTTTGCTAAAGGAAGGGTCGCCGGAGTTGAACCACTCGCTGGTTACGGGCGTGGATGTTGCCGATTCGAGGTTGTAAAAATAAATGCGTCCAACTTCCTGTTCATTGGGTTTTGCATAAGCGATCCATTTATTGTCGGGCGACCAGGTAAAATCTCCGATTTCTCCCTGATCGGATTGATCGGCAACTTTTACTGCTTTCGAATCAACATCAATAATATTAAGTCGTTTTTTCTGGTCGAACCAGGCAATTTTTTTGCTGTCGGGCGACCATTTGAGGCCAAATTTGTAGGTGTCACTGTTTTTGGTCAGTTGAACAGGAGCTTCGCTGCCATCCTGGTTGAGGATGTAAATTTCATCTTCGCTCGTTTTATCCGAAATATAAGCAATCCATTTTCCATCTGGCGACCATTCGCAGTTGCGATCGTGCACGTTGGCGGATTTTGTGAGATTTTTGGTGATACCTTTTTTGGCTGGAAGCGAAAACAAATCGCCACG
>CAIYZW010000692.1 GCA_903930725.1 uncultured Bacteroidota bacterium | reverse complement strand
TGCTGCAATTATTTTGTTTCAGGTCGCCGGTAACAAAAAGCCTTTCGCGTATTTGAAGTATCGCCATTGCCGTATCGCCGGGCTTGTATGCTTTTAACTTTGGATCAAGATCAATCCGGCTCCAGCCGCCACTTTTCTCAATTTCTCGATAGCGCTGCAACACGTCTCTCAATTTATAATACTGACGGAAAAGAACGCTGTCGTCACGGAACAGTTTTCCAGGATTTAACAGCACCGAATCGAGCAAAGCGGCGTAAGCCAATTGTTTGCGAGGCAAGAGCCATTCGATGGCAGCAGAGGTTTCATCATCAACCCCTTTGTAAACTTTCTCGGCATAAAACAAAAACAAATTAGTCAACATCAGTTCGGTATCCGTCTGGTTGAGTGGATTTTCGATGTTATCTTCAAAAACGCCGGCAATTTTATCCTGATAAGGAAATTTTGATGAGATCCCCTCGGTTTCGAGTTCATTAACCTTGCTGTAAAGCGAATTTCCAAATTCGATAACCCCATTGCGGTCGAACCAGATATGATTGAAATTATGTTTGCGATAAATGGCAAGCACATCGTTTTGGTAGCTGCTCAGTTTGGGATAAGTTTTAAAGAAATTTACCACCAAATTGCTGTCGAAAGGGATGTTGCTGTGATAATTGATACTTCCCTGCAAATCCGTTCCCAGTTGATCGCCTGACGTGGTTTTTCCTGATGGCCTGCATGAAATGGCTGCAAAAAACAGGGCGAGAATTGCAAGGGATAAAAATCGTTTGTGCATAATTCAAATATTCCAGGTGGTTCTACAAAAAAAAGAATGGATTTGAGCTGGGGCAAAATTCAGTTTTAAATTTTTAACCAATAATCCAACTCAAATCCATTTAATAATTATTTGGGTTTGCAATAAAAACCGGCCGTTTAGCCGTTTTGCAACTTAATCAGATTCAGTGCAGAGCCAGCCTTGAACCAGCCAATCTGCCCTTCACTGTAAGTGTGATTGGCCACAATTTCATCCATTGAACCATCGGCATGATGCGCGATAATTTTAAGCGGAATTCCGGGTGTAAAATCGGTTAAACCAAGAATATCAAAGGTGTCGTTTTCGACAATTTTATCGTAGTCAGCTTTATTGGCGAAGGTAAGCGCCAACATTCCCTGCTTTTTTAGATTTGTTTCGTGGATGCGGGCAAAGCTGCGCACCAGAACAACTTTAACTCCCAGGAAGCGCGGTTCCATCGCTGCATGTTCGCGTGA
This sequence comes from uncultured Bacteroidota bacterium, assembly GCA_903930725.1. GTDB lineage: Bacteria > Bacteroidota > Bacteroidia > Bacteroidales > 4484-276 > CAJATL01. The sequence continues at coordinate 2,581 of CAIYZW010000692.1, read as the reverse complement.
TGAACCTTCGCCGTAGTTTTCGTCGCCAACCACCACCGAACCAAGGCCGGCAGCTTTGTAAGCGCGGGCAGTGGCGGGCACTTCGCCATAATTTCCGTCAATCTGGTTTTTAACTTCATTGGTTTTATCGTTAAAATAATTGACAGCGCCAATAAGCATATTGTTGGAAATATTGTCGAGATGACCACGAAACCTAAGCCAGGGACCAGCCATCGAGATATGGTCGGTGGTACATTTTCCTTTGGCTTTTATCAAAAGCTTCAAACCTCTTAAATCCTTCCCGGCCCAAGGTTCAAAAGGAGCCAACAATTGCAAACGGTCAGAATCGGGCGCTACTTTAACTTCGATTTTGTTGCCGTCTTCGGCAGGGGCCTGGTATCCGGCATCACCGACATCAAAACCTTTAACGGGCAATTCGATGCCGAGTGGTTCCTGCAACTTTACTTTTTTACCATCTTTATTAATCAGGAAATCGGTGATAGGATTGAAAGTTAGGTCGCCGGCAACGGCGAAGGCAGTAACGATTTCGGGTGATGCAACAAAACCATGCGTGTTTGGGTTGCCGTCGTTTCGTTTTGCAAAATTGCGGTTAAAGGAGGTAATGATGGAATTTCTTTCCTTTTTCTCGGCGCCATGCCTCGCCCACTGGCCGATACAAGGCCCGCATGCGTTGGCAAGCACAACACCACCAATTTTCTCAAAGGTTTCCAGATAACCATCGCGTTCCACGGTAAACCGAACGAGTTCCGAGCCGGGAGTGACGGTGTATTCGGCTTTTACTTCGAGATTATTGTCGAGTGCCTGCTGCGCCACTGATGCAGCGCGGGAAATATCTTCATAAGACGAATTTGTACACGAACCTATCAAACCAACTTCCAGCTTTTCGGGCCAGCCGTTTTCTTTAACTTTTTTCGCAAATTCCGACAAAGGCGTTGCCAAATCCGGCGTGAAAGGTCCGTTGATGTGTGGCTCCAATTCGCTCAGGTTAATTTCGATAACTTTATCAAAGTATAGTTCCGGATTTTGATAAACTTCGGCGTCGCCGTTTAGGTGCGAAATAATTTTATCGGCTTCATCTGCAACCAATGCCCTACTTGTACCGCGGAGGTATGAAGCCATTTTTTCGTCGTAGCCAAAAACAGATGTTGTTGCGCCAATTTCGGCGCCCATGTTGCAAATGGTGCCTTTTCCGGTGCAGCTCAATGCTGCAGCTCCGGGACCAAAATATTCGACAATAGCGCCGGTGCCGCCTTTAACGGTAAGTATTCCGGCAACTTTTAAAATCACATCTTTGGAGGCAGTCCAGCCACTAAGTTTTCCGGTAAGTTTTACACCGATAAGTTTGGGCATTTTAAGTTCCCAGGCCATGCCTGCCATCACATCAACGGCATCAGCACCACCAACGCCAACGGCAATCATTCCAAGTCCACCTGCATTCACGGTGTGGGAATCTGTCCCAATCATCATTCCGCCGGGGAAGGCGTAATTTTCTAAAACCACCTGATGAATAATGCCTGCACCGGGTTTCCAGAAACCAATTCCGTATTTATTTGAAACCGAAGCCAGAAAATCATAAACTTCTTTATTGACATCTTTGGCAATTTCAAGATCTTTTTTAGCACCGATTTTGGCCTGGATTAAATGGTCACAATGAACTGTTGAAGGAACTGCAGCTTTACTACGACCGGCCTGCATAAACTGGAGCAAAGCCATTTGGGCGGTTGCATCCTGCATGGCCACGCGATCGGGGGCAAAATCAACATAATCGACGCCGCGGACGAACGGAATTGTTGTTTCCCCATCCCACAGGTGGGCATAAAGGATTTTTTCGGTGAGCGTTAATGGCCGCCCCAGAAGTTTCCGGGCTTTCAAAACTTTTGCAGGGAACTTTTCGTAAACTGCTTTAATCAGGTCAAAATCGAATATCATGTTTTGAGTTTTTTTAAGTTACTTTTTTCAGAATAATTATTATTAAGTTGGGTTTTAAGAATGTACGTTGTGTTTCAACTAACCGCCACTGCCTGCTTCCGACTTCTTACTGCTTACTTCCCACTGCCAACTTCTTAATTCAACTTCTCATCTTTAGAGCTAAGAACTTTTCCAGTCTCATTATAAGTCATGGTTTTTTTATTGGTGGGTTTTCCGTTGGCATCGTAATCAAAAAAGTTCTCGCTTACCAACATTCCTTTTACGTAATTGTAAACCACTTTGCTTTTGATGATACCGTTTTTACCATAATTTTCGTCTTCGATGATGTGGTTTTCGCTGTCGTTTTTAAACAGGTTCTTTGCCCAGGTAATTTCTTTACCGTTTGAGTCGTACGAAATAAAAATATTCTCGATCTTCTGGCCTTTGTTGTTGTATTTGATGTAATTCACGTTCGACATGATCGGCTCATCATCGGGTGTGGTGGCATAATACCATTGCTCGATGCGTAAACTGTTTTCGTCGTATTTGTAGGTGTAACGGTTTTTTTTGCTGACATTTCCGTTTTGATCGAAGTTGCTGTCAGTTCGTTCGATCAGGTTTCCTTTGTCATCAAATTTATCAACGATAGATTCGCGACGCTTGTCGCCACGCT
>CAIYZW010000691.1 GCA_903930725.1 uncultured Bacteroidota bacterium | reverse complement strand
TGGAAATATGCAGATCATCTCAGTATTTACATCAGGAATCAAGGTTGCATCAAGCCAGCTGATACTTTCCTTTTCGGCAATTTTCATCTGCTCTATTTTAACTTCAGCGCCCTTTTCGTTGATAAGCATGGTTTCATAAATCTGATAAATTTTTAACACAACATCTTCTTCGTTTTTATTGATGAGTTCGAAATAGAGCATGGTTTTTACGCCCACATTTTTGCCGTATTTGTATCTGAGAAAGATGTTATCACCAAGATCAACAGCGTCGAGCGATGAGTAAACGGGGCCATCACCATCAGGTGTTTTGTTGTCGGAAGTTACGGTAACTTTGGTTTCGGGTACGTTTGCTCCAATAATGGCAGCGGCTTGGTTGGCTTTGTCGAAACACTCGCGGCAAACCGGCGGCACCGAGTTTAAAAGTGCCAGTGCATTGGTGTAATTTTTTTGCGCTGCAAGGCTGTTGGCACGCGAAATCACAAGGTCGCACTGTGTGTTGTAATATTCGATGATGGCTTCCTTGCCCTTTTCGAGCATCACTTTGTACTTTCCGCTGCGAACGTCAATTTGCTTAAAAGCCGAATTGTAAGCAGCGGTTTCGGTATTCCCAACACCTTTGAGTGCCTGGGTGGCGCTGGCGTAAACATTTCCGGTGTAACGATCGGCAAGATTAAAAACCACTTCCATATTGTAGGTGTACATAGCTGGTGTGGTGGGAGTTACATCGCTGCTGATAATCATCATCTCAGGCGACATGATAAAAAGCGGGGCATCGTCCATAGCGCTCAGGCCGTTTAAACCAATAATTTGCCGCATTTTGCCGAGCAGCATTTCCTGGACACCCTCCGGTAGCGTTTTCAATTTTTCAGGAATGACCGGTGCAATGGCTATGCGGGCGTTATCATCACTTTTTCCTGAGCTGTTTTGTGCATTTGCAATATCGAAAAACATCAAAGCAATCAACATTGCCGGTAAAATATTTTTTAAAGTTTTCATTCGGTATTTTTTTTGGATTATTTTTCACCAATAATTAGCCAGGCTTCGCCAAGCCCGCGCTGATAAATTTTTGACTCGATATTAAATGGTTCGCCTGCAAGGTATTTCGACAGGTTTGAAGCAAACCTCCGTGTATCCATCGCGGTTTCGCGGCCATTATTTGTAAACATCATCGGGATTCGCACCTGCTCAAAACGCATCATTGTGCCGGTGGCATCAACAGTCGAAAATCTCCCGGAAACGGTATTATCGGCCATCCAGTTTTCGATGTGAAAACTAAGCATGTCGCTGGTTCCATTAACGTCAAAATCCTGTTCAAAGTCAACATCGGCATTATCCCAAACTCTTAAAACCAGCTTTACTTCGCGGCCATTTTTAAACATATCGTCAAAAAATGTCATGAGCTGACCGTTGAAATTGTCCATTTGGCTTAAAACAGCTTCTTCGAGCAAAAGATCAACCGATGCCGATGAGGAAGGTGCTCCGGCTCCTGCCACACCTGCAACCTGTTTGTTGGTGTAGGCATCTAAACCCTTTAAAGTAAAGGTGATATAATTATTTGGCCCTTGCCTTTTTACGATAAAATCGAGGTCGAGGATAATATCGGCTTTTGCGGTTCTTTTCAAAATGTCAATGGGTGTTTCGGCAATGGCAGCCCCTGAACTTTTGGATTGAAGCATTGCGGTTTCGGCGCTTTCGCTTTCGATGTTCTTCATAGTTTGTTCGAGGTCTTTCAACGGGAAGCCCCGATCGGCCATAATAGCGCCCATTTTTATCATAACCAGACGAAGTTCATCGCTTTGTTGTAAGGCCATTTTATAATCAGGCAAAACCTGGTCTTTTCCGTTGGCGTTCACAGTCATTGAGTATCCTTTTTGAATACAGAAATTGTCGCTGGGAACAACCATGATAATCGGCTTTTT
>CAIYZW010000690.1 GCA_903930725.1 uncultured Bacteroidota bacterium | reverse complement strand
CCTGCCGGAAGATCATCCAAAGTGGCATCAATCATAATGATTGTTTTGTAGGCTTCCAAAATCGAAAGCATGTAAAAACCGCCGGTACCGCCATCGAGAAGGTCAACAAAGTCGGGGAATTGCTGTTGTTCGAGGTATTTAACTGCATGAACTCCAATTCCTTCGTCACCAAGCAGGACATTTCCGATGCCGAGAATGAGTATTTTTTCGTGTTTTGAATTCATTTAATGTGATTTAAACTGTGAAAACCAAAAAATGCCAGCACTGTTTTTATGAATCAGGACCGATCTGCTAGCCGGTAAATCCAGATCGTGGAGCTAAAAGTAATAGTTTTGAAATAAATGGCGGATAAAATTTGGAATTTGACCGGTTTATCGGTTAAAATGTTAACATTGCCTCACAAATTTGGCCTGCGTAAAACTATCAGGCATTATTTTGTGTTTACTGAGTGACTTCACAATTGAAAAAAAAACAAAAATGGCATTTCACCGGATGGATAAAGCAGGCCCGGAGCCTGTAAAGAAAAAAATTACAAAGGATGCACTCAAACGTCTGTTAAGGCTTTTCAGATTTGTTAAACCTCAAAAATATACCTTTATTCTGGGTTTGTTCATCCTAACCCTTACCAGTTTAACTTCGCTGGTTTTCCCGATGCTCATTGGGAATATGGTGGATATGGCAAAAACCAAATCGCTCGAAGACATCAACAAAATTGGATTTATTCTGGTAGGATTATTCATGGTAAATGCGGTTTTATCGTATTACCGGATTTATCTTTTTGCCGTTGTCACCCAAAAAACACTGGCTTTACTCAGGCAAACTACCTATAATCACCTCATTCAATTGCCGATGGCATTTTTTTCGGGGCGAAGGGTAGGGGAGCTAAACAGCAGGATTTCGGCTGACATTTCGATGCTTCAGGAAACCTTTACCGACACCATCGCCCAATTTATCAGGCAGGTAATCATCATCATTGGCGGGGTAACGATTTTGTCGTTTATCTCCCCACAACTGACATTATTTATGCTGGCCATTGTTCCGGTAGTGGCGGTGATTGCGCGGTTTTTTGGCACTTATATCCGCAAAATGTCCAAGGAGGCACAAACATCGGTGGCCGATTCCAACACGATTGTCGAAGAAACCTTACAGGCCATAACCAACGTAAAATCCTTTGCCAACGAGGCATTCGAGATGCTTCGTTACAAACGCAAAACCGATGAGGTTATCGAAGTTTCGCTAAAAGGCGCACGCTGGCGAGGACTTTTTATTTCGTTTATTTTTATGGCGTTGTTTGGGTCGGTGGTTGGCGTAATCTGGTACGGTGTTTATCTTGTAAATATTGGCGAAGGAATTACGGTTGGTGATTTGTTCAAATTTGTGCTTTACACTGTTTTTATTGCTGGTTCAATCAGTGGCATGGCCGATTTTTATTCTCAAATTCAAAAGGCAATTGGCTCCACAGAAAATCTTATGGATATTCTCGAAGAAACTACTGAACCTCTT
>CAIYZW010000689.1 GCA_903930725.1 uncultured Bacteroidota bacterium | reverse complement strand
TAGCCGGTGCTATTACCAGAACAGGATTAGGAACAGGCAAATGGTACGCTGATGTTTTCGGTGGTACTGTAGAATATAATGGTGGAGCCCAGACTGTTATTCATCCCGATGGCTCACCTGATTATCATAACCTGACCCTTAGCGGCACCGGAACCAAAACAATGCCTTCCGGCCTTCTTACCATGCACGGGAATTTTACAATGGCCGGAACTGCTTCGGCTACCGCAGCTGGTAATATGGAAATTGGTGGTAACCTAAACATTGGTACTGGAACAACCTTCGAAACCGGCGCCTTCACACAGCAAGTAAAGGGAGATATTAATTGTGACGGAACCTTTACGGCTACTAACGGCTCTTCGCTTACCATGAACGGAAGTTCGGCACAATCAATAGGTGGGACAACGGCAACAATCGCATTTAAGGAATTAACGATTTCAAATACCAGTGGGGTTATGCTTTTTAACCAGACAACTACTACTACACTTAATATTACCACCGGAGCACTTACCGTGGTTGCAGGCAATTCGCTCACAGCTTCGGGGATAACCACTCTTGGTATGACGGAATGCCTGGTTTTAAAATCGGATGCCACAGGAACGGCCTCATTTATTGATAACGGAACAATCAGCGGTGGCGGAACAGCAAAGGTTGAACGATACATTGCAAGCGACTTCAAATGGCACTTCGTTTCATCACCTGTTGCCAGTCAGCCAATATGGCCTGAATTTGCCCCAGCACCAACCGGTGATCCTTTGTCCTTTGGTTCAGGACCGTATAACTGGGATTTGTATTATTTTAATCCAAATTGTCCGGCAATTGGCCTTTACTGGGTGAATTTAAGAAAAACAGATGGAACGTACAATAGCGCAACCGAATGGACTGTCGATAGTTATGCTGGTTTTGGTGCAACCATACCACCAACCTTAGAAGTTGGAAGAGGATACCTTGCAGAATATAATACCGGATGGTCTTCTGGATCACCTACCACTCACTCGTTTACCGGAACGTTGATCACTAACCAGCTAAGTAAATCAATAGTTAAAAGTAATAGTGCATTGAATCTTGTGGGTAATCCCTATGCATCATCAATCGACTGGAAAGCTGCTTCAGGATGGACAAGGACTGACGTTAATGTAAATAATGGAGGATTTGATTATTGGATTTACAATGGTACTACCGGGAACTATGGTGTTTTCAATTCAACTGGCGCAGATGGTTCAGGGACAAATGGGGTAAGCAGGAATATTGCTCCTGGTCAGGCATTTTTTGTTCAGGCCAAGTCTGCAAGTGGTTCTATTGTAATGGATAATAATGTTCGTGTACATGGATCACAATCCTTTTTAAAGGATGGGCAATCAGAGAACAACCTTTTACGTCTTAAACTTTCTTCGACAGCAACGACTTACTCGGATGAAATAATCGTTGAATTTAATCCAGCGTTTTCGGGTGAGGGAAGCAGCAAATTCTGGAGCATGTATTCAGAAGCCCCTGAACTTTACGCTGTAAAAGATGGTCGTAATTATTCCATCAAACGTTATGCTGAAGTTACAGAAAATCTTATTGTTAATATCAGCGCTAAGGCAGGAGTTGATGGAAATTACACCATTTCAGCACCAGGAATTGCCGACTTTACCTTAAGTGATATTGTTTATCTTGAAGACCTCAAAACCGGGAATAAGATCAACCTCAAAGAAAATACTTCTTATTCATTCTTTGGCGGACCTAATGACTTGCGCGAACGTTTCAAGCTTACCTTCAAAAATTCGACAGGTATCGAAGATACCGAAAGCACAAAACAAGTATTTGTTTATTCCTACGGAAAAGATGTTTACCTGAACACAAATGTGCCTAATATTGGTATTTGCAATTTTTACATTTTTGATGTAATGGGACGTTTGGTTTATAATGACAACTTTTTGCCGGAGTTGGGTAATCAAAAAATTATCAGCTTATCAAATACAGGCGCCTATATTGTAAAGGTGATATCTGGTACAGGAATTTCTACAGCCAAAATAATGATTTATTAATCCTTAATATGATATTTTATGAAAAGCATAATCAGTAAAATTAACAATATGAAAAGCAAAATGATAAGGCTATTATTAATTTGTGGATTTATTTTTACAACCGCAGTTTTTTATACTAGTTCAGCGCAAGATCCATCTGCAGACCCACCACCACCACCTAGTGGCGGTCTTAATGGCAATCAGGGTGTTCCAGGCGGCGGTGCGCCAATTGGCGAAGGCATCCTGCTACTTACTGCACTTGGCGCAGCTTATGGCGGTAAAAAGTGGTATTTCACGAAGAAGCAGCTTGAAGCTTAATAAAATCGTCTTAATCTTTGATAAAAACCCGGTGTTGACAATAATCACCGGGTTTTTTATTGTCTGGCTTTGATTGTAAAAAAACAAACATGCCTGCCGCTGATGGTGGCCATCAATTTTTCGATTTCCCAATAAATCAAGATTTCACCTGGCTCAATTTCCATCATTCCAGTATTCCACATTTCCATTTTTTATGCGCTTTATTTTTTCAAAAAAATGTTAATACCCCCTCTTTCTAATAAACATCTTTTATCTTTGCCAGCAAATTCTCAGATACTTATTCTAAGTCATTATCCATGAGCAAAAAAAGTGAAGGCGTTATCTCCCAAATCATCGGCCCTGTTGTTGACGTAACATTCGAAAAAGGCAATTCGTTGCCCGATATTTTCGATGCACTCGAAGTTACCAGGGAAGATGGCCATAAAATAGTTTTTGAAACCCAGCAGGACATTGGTGAAAACACCATCCGCAGCGTGGCCATGGACTCCACCGACGGTTTGAGGCGCGGCATGAAGGTTGTAAATACCGGAATCCCGATTTCGATGCCTGTTGGCGACGATATTAAAGGCAGGCTTTTTAATGTAATCGGACAACCGATTGACGGCCTGCGGCCTGTAAAGATTCAGGGCACCTATTCCATTCACCGCGAACCTCCCAAATTTGAACATCTTACCACCACCAAAGAAGTCCTTTACACGGGTATCAAGGTAATTGACCTTATCGAACCTTACTCGAAAGGCGGAAAGATTGGTTTGTTCGGTGGTGCCGGCGTTGGTAAAACAGTTATCATCATGGAGCTGATCAACAACATCGCCAAATCTTACGCCGGGCTTTCGGTGTTTGCAGGCGTTGGTGAGCGTACCCGCGAAGGTAATGACCTCCTTCGCGAAATGATCGAATCGAAAGTTATAAAATATGGCGAAAAGTTCGAGGAATCCATGGAAAAGGGAGGCTGGGATCTTTCGGCAGTTGATTACGATGTTTTGGGAACTTCGCAGGCAACCATGGTTTTTGGTCAGATGAACGAACCTCCCGGAGCACGTGCAAGGGTTGCCCTTTCGGGATTAACACTTGCTGAGTATTTCCGCGATGGCGACGAAAAATCAGGTGGCCGCGATATCCTTTTCTTTATTGATAATATTTTCCGTTTTACACAGGCCGGTTCTGAGGTTTCGGCTTTGCTCGGACGTATGCCTTCGGCGGTGGGTTACCAACCTACACTGGCAACCGAAATGGGTTTCATGCAGGAACGTATCACCTCTACCAAACGTGGTTCGATTACTTCGGTTCAGGCCATTTATGTTCCTGCCGACGACTTAACCGACCCTGCCCCTGCCACAACTTTTGCTCACCTTGACGCAACCACCGTTTTAAATCGTAAAATTTCCGAGTTGG
>CAIYZW010000688.1 GCA_903930725.1 uncultured Bacteroidota bacterium | reverse complement strand
CGGGTATAAAAACAATGGCGAGGGTAAGCGAAGTTGAGATAACAGCAAAGAAAATTTCGCGGGTTCCTTCAAAAGCTGCCTGCCATTTATCCATGCCTTTTTCGATGCGTTTAAAAATATTTTCGGTAACCACAATGCCGTCGTCAACCACCAATCCCGTTGCCAGCACGATGCCAAGCAGCGTAAGCACATTAATGGAATAATCTAAAATGTACATTATAAAAAAGGTTCCTATCAACGAAACGGGAATATCAATCAACGGGCGCAGTGCGATTATCCAGTTTCGGAAAAACAGGAAAATAATCAGGACAACCAGCGTAATGGCTATGGCCAATGTTTCGATAACATCGGTAACCGATTGCCTCACAAAGATTGACTTATCGCGTCCAATATCCAACTTGATCCCTTCGGGAAGGATTTTTTTAACCTGTTCAAGGCGTTTGTAAAATTCATCTGAAATTTCGATGCTGTTTGCGCCAGGTAACGGGATTAATACGAGCGAGACGCCGGTAGCCCCATTAATACTTGCTGCCGATTCTTCGTTTTGCGGACCAAGCACAGCTTCACCAATATCGCGGAACCGGATAACCTGATTGTCGGTTTGCCGGATAATCAGATTGTTAAATTCTTCTTCGGTTGATAACCTTCCATAAGTTTTTACAATAAGTTCGGTTAAATAACCCCTGATTTTTCCACCGGGCATCTCAACATTTTCGTTTGCCAGCGCTGCACCAACATCTGAAGCAGTAATTGACATTGCAGCCATTTTATCCGGATAAAGCCACATGCGCATGGCAGGTTTCTGCTGTCCGTAAATTCCTACCGAGCTAATACCGGGGATGGTCTGGAATTTTTCCTGTAAAACATTTTCGGCATAATCGCTCAATTCGAGTGCGTTAAGCGAGGTACTTCGCACAATCAGGTGAATAATCGGGTCGCTGTTGGCATCCGATTTTGTAACGGTTGGAGGAGAATCGAGATCCTGCGGAAGATTCCGGATGGCTTGCGAAACTTTATCTCTGACATCATTGGCCGCCTTTTCCAAATCAGCATCAAGATTAAATTCGACTGTAATCGAACTGGAACCAATCGCCGAAGCCGAAGAAATTGATTTTACCCCTTCGATTCCGTTGATTGATTTTTCTAATGGTTCGGTAATCTGAGATTCGATAATTTCGGCATTTGCGCCGGTGTAAGATGTTTGTACAGTTATGATCGGCGGATCAATGGCGGGATACAACCGCACCCCGAGAAAAGAAAAACCGACAGCTCCCAGAAGGATAATAATGAGGCTCAAAACGATTGAACCCACGGGACGTTTCAATGCAATATCCGAAATAAGCATAAGATCAGTTTGTTACATTTGAAAACGACAATTTAACACCTTCTTTCAAAAATAAAAGCCCGTTGGTTACAACAGTATCGCCCGGACTAAGCCCATCAATTATTTCAACGGCGGATTCTCTCCTGATTCCTGTTTTAACTTTAACAAAATGAGCCTTGCCATCTTTAGCCACGATTACACTTTTATTCCGTTCCTGTGGGATGATGGCTTGTGTAGGAATCATGATGGCATTGCTGTTTTCGCCAAGAGTAAGCTGAACATTGGTAAACCCGCCAGGCACCAGTTCATCCGATTTGCTGTTTACAATGGCTCTTACTTTAATGTTTCGGGTGCTTGCGTCAATTCCGCCTTCGGTGGCAATAACAGTTGCATCAAACTGCGTTTCATTTCCGTAAAGCGTAAATTTTACATGAAGCCCTGTTTTAACTTCACTGCTGTACTTTTCGGGTATGCTGAAATCTAATTTTAATTTATCCTGCATCCGGATTGTCGTTAGAACCATCGAAGGCGAAACCTGGGCACCAACACTGATGTTTCTTAATCCAATAATCCCATCAAATGGCGCCAGAATCTGCGATTTGCGAATAAGGCTTTGTTGTATCTCGATATCTGCTTTTATCGAATTTACCTGTAAAAATGTCTGGTCAAATTCGTACTGACTGATTCCATCAATTTTACGCAAATCCGATTGCCGCTGGTAAATCTTTTCCTGAATTTCGAGTTGGGTTTGCAATTTATGAAGATTGGCTTGCAGGTCGTCGTCAAACAATTTTACCAACGGTGTTCCTTTGGAAACAAATTTCCCTTCGGGTAGATTGATAAAAACTACTCTGCCGGCAATTTCGCTCATCAAAGCTACTTCTTCAAAAGCAAGCAATGAACCGGAAACAGTGATCTGATCAACCAGCAATGAAGGTTTTACAACGAGTGCATCAACTTTTGTCGTTGGTTTTTGAACAGGACTTGGTTTGGTGTCTTTATTGCCCGATTGGCCCGAATTACAGCCAATAAGTACAAAATTGGTCAGAACAATTAATAAAAAAATCCATCTAATGCCTTTTTCCATTTTGATAAGTATTGTAGTTATTGCCAGGTATGCTTAGAAACATTAATTCGAAAGTTTTATTCCGTCACTTTCAATTTTTCCGCGAATTTCCGAATTAAAACACAAATCGTGGTAAAAATCTTCTTTTAATTTATTTTTCAGGAAAATGATGCCCGCATGCAAAGCATTGTGCTGATTAAACCATCGAATATTTTAATAATTTCGATGCCTCAAACGTAATGATAAATATTTCTGTTCAGCTTTGACTTATCGTGCTTGTTTGGGAATAGTGGCAACAATTTTAAATTATTGGTTTATGAATTTAGAAGATGAATTTCAATTCGGTAAATTAGACCTGGATGGTTT
>CAIYZW010000687.1 GCA_903930725.1 uncultured Bacteroidota bacterium | reverse complement strand
AGTTCGTAAGCTTTGTTGAGCGACATTGGTGTTCCTTCAAAATTTAAAGGTTCGATTTCCTGAAGCGGAGTAAGCCAGAATGCGGGAATTTTTGAGTAGCCGTTCATCACACCCAAAACTCCGCCAACGGTGGCCGGGTTACAATCAGCGTCCTGACCGCAGCGGGCGGCAATATCAACCGATTTCGTAAAATCGCCTTTGCCGTAAAGCAGTCCGATGGCCACGTAGGCTGAGTTGATTTTTGCATCAATATTAAACGACAAAAAACAGCCTTTTGGGCAGCCCACATCGTTGTTCCATTTTTTCTGAAGCTCAAACCAGGTGGCTTTCCAGTCGTCGGGATATTGCCGGTGCCATTTTACAACATCGGCAATGCAGCCGTGCAACTGTGTTCCTTCCGGGATGGTTTTCAACGACTGTTCGACCAATTCGGTTGTGTTGTTATTTACAAAAGCCAGCGAGTACAAAGCCGAAACAAAAACGCCGCCGTACCAGCCGTCGCCGCTGTTCATGATGTGGCCAACGCGGTCGGCAATTTCCGTGGCTTTGTTGACGAGGCCGGGTGTCATCAGGCCAATAAAATCGGCTTCAATCTGGAAATCGAGATCATCGGCGTGTGGATTGTTTTTCCAGAAACCGGAAGCCGGGGGCATGATTCCGTTCAGAATATTATAACGCGAAGCCTGGTTGGCGTGCGCCAGGTGATAGGCTGTGCGCGCCCAGTGGCCGGTGATGGAATCGCGCGAAACTTCGAGGCCGTATTTTTCAAAGGCATCCACAAAATTCAGGTCGGTGTAAATATCATCAAACAGTCCCGGCTTCTTATCCCACCAATATTTTACGTAGCCTTCGCGCCACGGGATATTCTGATATTCGTTGATGAGTGAACCCTGGTATTTAAACTCGACCGGCGCACCGTAAACCACGCCGATGGTCTGCCCGGCCCATCCGCCCTTGATTTTATCCTGTAATTGGGTTTTTGTAAAAGAAAATTCTGATGGCATCGCTGCTTTTGTTTGCTCGGGCTGGTTACAGCCATAAAAGCCAGCAGAAATTGTCAGCGAAACAAAAGCCAGGATTAAATAATATTTTGAAGATAATCGCATCATTTCCATAATTTTAATGATAAACGCTTAATTCGGTGATTGACGTAAAACCAGAAACATTTTTGGTGTATTTGTTCCAGTGACCTTCGATTTTGGTGTCGCCGATGATGCGGATAGCCTTAGTTTCGATGGTTGGGAATGAAATGGTGTATTCGACAAAATGGGGCTGATAAAACACAATGTCTGTTTCCGGCAAAGGAGGATCAATTAAGGTTTGGATTACAGGTTGCCATTTCCCTTTTTCGTCAAGATATTGGACGTTGAGGGATGTCAACCAGCCGCCAAATTCTTCGAGGCAACCGGTGTGAAAAGCCAGCATACTTATTTTTTGAGGAGCATCCCAGCCATAGCCGAAATAGTCAACTTTCGGGATTTTTGTTTTCGCCGCAAGGCTGTAAAAAACCGAGCCGGGGCCGCTTAAAATGCCGTCGTTTATTACATCAACATTTTTGGCATACATCGTTTTTCCGAAAGTAAACCAGCACGAATCGAGCACACTTTCGTTGAGCTGACGGACGTTTGCAAAGATTGTGTCGGCAGTTGGAGCAATATTTCCGCCACGCACCAGCAAACGGAAATCACGAGAAATTTTATCTTTTCCGTTGTCGAGTTGGAGGGTAAGGTCGAAATACCCGGCTTTTTTTGGAGTGCCCGAAAGTTTTCCTTTTCCAAAAGTCATCCCTTCGGGAACCTTGCCAGAAACCAGGCTCCAGTTGTAGATTTTGTTGGCTGAGGTGTAAAACTCAAATTCGGTCGGTTTTCCGATTTCCAGACGTGGCAACGGGCCAAGACAAAACTCCAGCGGAGGGTTAAAAACAATGTCGGTTTTTATGGTCAGAATTTCATTTTCGGGTTTGCCCGAAAGTTTTCCGCCTTTTGAAACAACCAGGTCAATGGTGGCTTTCAGCGTATTTTGGACAATATCAGAAATTTTTGCATCAGGCAAATCATAACGGGTAATATTTACATAATTGTTGTTGAACGGTTCTTTCCAGCCTTCGACGGGCAGGTAGAGATTTTCGGGCAATCCTTTCATCCCATTAATCACACCCATCAAACCGGCAAGTGTTGCTGCCTGGTTATCGGCATCAAAACCCAGGGCGCAGGCCAGGTCGAGCGTACGCTGGAAATCGCCTTCGCCGTAAAGCATGGCCAGAATTGCGCAAGCACCGTTAAGATTGGCATTCCAGATGGTTTTGGTCATGTCGGGCTCGTTAACGTAATATTTCTGCGCCATTTCCTGACGGGCGGCAACCCAGTTATCAGGATATTTTTTGTGCAGTTCAATCATCTCGTTTACCGTGGCAGCGTATCGGCAGTCTTTTGGCAAAGCCTCAAGCCCGATAGAAATAAGTTTGCGGATGTCTTTCTCAAAAAAAGCAGCCGAATACATGGCTCCATAATGGATGGTTGGCTCAACGCCCCACGCATCACTGGTAATCCGTGCAGCCCACTCCGATTTTGATGCGGCATATTTAACCATTCCCGGCGCTGTAAAAGCCCATACTTCATTGATAAGCTGCGGGTCAATCTGGTACCAGTGCGGGTTCAGGTTTTTGTTCCCGGTAAAAGGCGGTGTATAGCCAAAGTGCATCAAACCAAGCGCACCACGGTTGGCCAGCCACACACGGTCGCGGATGTGATACATCCAGGCATCGCGAATCTGCGCATACGAAGGTTCCGGCCCAAACTTCTGCATCTGAAGCAGGTACATGTATTCTACGTCGGTATCATCATCAGAAAAAGCACCGTTGTACTTTTTGAGTTTTTCGATGTTTTTGGTGTAGCCGTAAGGCCATTTTTCAGCACCAGGCTCGGCGATGTATTTGTTTTCGTGAGGCAATCCATAAATATTTCCAATCATCTGGCCAATCCAGGCACCCTCAATTTTATCTTTGAGTTCGCTTACTTTAATGGTCCTGGTTTTTTGTCCAAAGGCGCTGCTTATCGCGAATATCGCGGTAATCCCTACGATGATGATGTATCTGGAAATTTTCATGCTTAAACCTTTACAAAGGATTTTGAACCAGGTTTTGATTTGAATTTAACACCGTTTGCGGAATCGGGAAAAGTTTTGCGTTTTCCCCAGACAGAGGCTTGTGCCACCAGCTTCCACCCCACGCGCCAAACCGGATCATATCTTGCCGGCGGTGGCCTTCCCACGCAAATTCGCGCCCAAGCTCATCCAGGAATTCATCCGTATCCAAATCGGAAACCGTCAAAGGAGCCAACCCTGCACGTGTTCTTATTTTCTGAAGATCGGCATCGGCAATCATTTCGCCGGCGCGACCCAGGCGCCATAAGGCTTCCAGTTTGGTGTAAAGCACATCGGCGTAGCGGAAGAGCACATAATCGTTTTCCATATCGGTAACATAATATTCCAGGCCATCCTGATATTCGTATTTGGCGCAACGGGCGCCTTCCCATTTTTTGCGTGCCATGTAGTTGGCGATGGTTGGGGTGTAAATAAATGGCTCCATTTCGCCATTTGCATTTTCGATGTAAATGTCGGCGCCGGCTTTATCTTTCTGCTGGCCAAAGAGGAAGGAATTACGGCGAATGTCGTTTTCGGCATATTTGT
>CAIYZW010000686.1 GCA_903930725.1 uncultured Bacteroidota bacterium | reverse complement strand
TTTAAATAAATGAAAAGAGCACAATTAATTTTAGGATTAGCTATTACATGCATAATAGCTTTTACGGGCTGCAACCAGCCAACACCGGTCAATACCATTAAAAACCTCAAAGCAGGTATTAACGGCGAATCGAACGCAAGCAAAAAGTATGAAGCCTTTGCTGCCAAAGCAAAAGAAGAGGGTTTTGTTATGGTAGCCGCACTTTTTGATGCCGCCTCAAAAGCCGAATCAATTCATGCCGCCAACCACAAAAAAGTGTTGGAAAAATTAGGCGAAACTGTGGAAATTGTTTACAACGAATTCGAAATCAAAACCACAGCCGAAAACCTTCAGGCAGCCATTGCCGGCGAATCGTATGAAGTAGCCACTATGTATCCGCAGTTTCTTGCCGATGCAAAAGCCGAGATTGTTAAAAAAGCCGAACAATCGTTTAACTGGGCCAACGACACCGAAAAGAAGCACAACGATTTCTACACCAAAGCACTGAATGCTTTAAATGCCGGTACCCAGGCCGAACTGCCGGTAAGTTATGCCGTTTGCCCGGTTTGCGGAAATACTTACGACAGCGCTAACCTCGACGAAAAATGCGCCTTCTGCCAGACCGAAAAAGGAAAGTTTTTCACGTTTAACTAACCGAAAAGCCGTTTGCTCCTGATTCTCCGGGGCACAAAAAACCCTGCAGTTTTTAAGATTGCAGGGTTTTTTGCATTTTATAAAACCGTAGCTTCCTTTAATCTGATGCTTAGGAAAATAAATTCCCTGCTTAGTTCTACTTTGCCAAAATAAAAAAAACCACAATAGGCACATAGCTCACAATAGAAATAATGTTTTCAATACAATTTTTGCTTTTCAAATCTTAAAAATACCTTATGAGATTTATCTATTGTGTTGTAAAAATGGTGGCAAGTGCTTTTTCTTCGGGTTCTATGTGTTCTAATGTGCCTATTGTGGTTCAAAATATTTGCGGGGTTTATTTTAGGAAAGTAGAATTAGGAAAATGCAATCCGATGCTTAGGAAAATAAATTCCCTGCTTAGGAAAATATAATCGGATGCTTAGGAAAATAAAATTCCCTGCTTAGGAAAATAAATCGCCTAAGCAGGGAATTGGATTTGTGCCGATTAACGGATAAATCAATGCGGTGGGCTGTCCTTTTTGCAGTAGTCTGACTGCTCCGGCGCGAAAGCAAAACTACATGTTTCCCGGTTCCGGATTTACCTGGCACATTTATCAACGACTAAACCTCAAATTATTTTGAACCAATTAAAGCATTCATTATTTCCCGACGGGATTAATATTTAATGCTTTCAAAAGCCGCTCACGGTAACTCTGACCAATTGGAAGAAGCTCTGATCCGATCTTAATCCGGTTTCGTTCGATGCTTTCGATTTTATTCTTTGCAACAATAAATGATTTATGAATCCGGATGAAATTATCAAGTGGTAATAAGCTTTCCATGTTCTGAAAACTTTGTAGCGTCATTATTTTAGTCATGGGTGTAATGATTCTCAGGTAAGCACCCTTCCCTTCGATGTATAAAATATCAGAAAAATTGATCCGTTCCATCCTGTATTCTGTCTTTACAAACATATACTCATTTTGATTGCTGACATCAGCTTCCAACTGCACTTTATCGATTGCTTACAGAAAACGCTCAAATGAATATGGTTTTAATAAATAGTCAGTAACCGAATGATCAAAACCATTCACAGCATACTGGCTGTATGCCGAAACAATGATAATCTGAGGAGGGTTCTGCAATGATTCAAGAAATTGCAACCCTGAAAATTGTTCCATCTGAATATCCAGAAAAACCAGATCAACAGGATTGGTTTTCATAAATGAAATAGCCTCAATTCCGTTGTTGAACGACTTTAATAAATTCAAAAACGGAACCTGCCTGATAAATCCCTCCAGCTTTTCGACAGCCAGAGGGGTATCGTCGATAACAATGCAATTAATGTTCATGAGTCGTCACTGATAATGTTACAAAAAATGTATTATTTTCCTCTTTAATATCGAGTGAATGGCTGCCGGAATAAATGAGTTCAAGCCTTCGTCTTACATTATTCAGACCAACACCACTTGCCAGGTCTTTGTTGATTTTTTGTGATCTCCCAGAAATGTTAACTGATTCAAAAAGAATCTGTTTTTCCTGAATAGTAAAAGAAATCTGTATCGCGTTGGGGCGGCTTTTATCAGTACAATGTTTGAACGCATTTTCGACAAAAGGGATAAACAACATCGGTGCTACCATAATGCCGGCAGGATTACCCTCAACCTTAAGGGAGACAAGCTGCGTGTTAGCAAACTGCAGTTTCTGTAATTCGACATAGCTTTCGATATGCCTTATCTCATCCGCCAATTTAACTTTAGCAACATTGGTATCATAAATCATGTATCGCAAAATATCCGAAAGTTTTACCAACGTTTCCGATGCCTTATCGGTATTGCTTTTTATAAGGCTGTCGATGTTGTTCAGGGTGTTAAATAAAAAATGGGGATTGATTTGGTTTTTAAGCAACGCCAGTTCACTTTGAAGGTTTTCTTTTGCGAGTTTTTGCATCCCGATCCAATGTTCCAACAGGCAAAAGAAAAAACCCGAAATGGCAAAAAATACAGTGATAACATAGGTCAAACTAAGCGAATACAGAAAACTCCATGCTACAAGCGTAAAGAGGCTCAGCAACTTAATAATTGCAAAAGGAACCAACAAAATAAATAATACGGGTAATATCATATTTTTTCTACTCCTGTTTTTGAGGATTTCAGGTGAAAAAAATCCATAGAAAAGATAAAATATGGTTGCAGGAAAAACGACATAGGCAATAAGATAAGAAAATATGAGCGTCAGATTCGAAAGAGACCAGATCATACTTCCTTTATCAGGATGAATAAACAAAGACCCGAAGCCCTCAAATACAATTTGGAAAAAGTTTTTTGAGTGATTTTCCAATCCAAAAAAACTATCGGCTTGTCCGGCCCAGTTGTAAAATGAAATAGTTAATGGAATTAACATCCAAAAACAAAGGTGTAGCGTTACTTTTACTGTTGTTCTCATGATTATAAATTTTATTTGTTAAACATGAAACAAAGATCAATACTAATGAGTCAGGATAAAAATCCCTTTAACGAACGTTGCTGATTTGTGAACCAACCTGCTGATTTCATTCATAAAGATGATATTGACCATTACTTAACTTTTATTCCTGTTACACCTTTTTTAATATCCCTTTTCAACTAATATATCAGCCTAACCCTTTGTTTAAATTGATAACCTTTATCAATTACCAGCTTTAATAATAATTCTCTCTTCAAATTCTGCAGTAAAGATAATTCTGTAGTACAGTCCTGGGTATGACCTGCAGCTACCACCGAAATATCCTTCTTTCAGGTTTAATGGTTTTTTCGTGTTTGATTTCTTTTGCCAAAAGCGCCCAAAACAATATCATATTGGTCATTTAACCTGAAAAGACACTTCATTGTAAAGTCACTATTTTTTTTCAACCCGTTTCCATTAAAACAAACCAATATCCCGATTTTGGCAATAATTTACTTCACCAGCACGAGAGAAGCAAAACAAATAAAGAAAATGTTATTCTCATTTTCATCAGGTTCTCATGTTAATATTGTATGCTAACACTTAATGTTTTCTCAACCATCACGGCAAACCCAGGGTTCAAAGATAGAAAAAGAAGTCTGAGATTAGATAATAACTTTCGAAAGAAAAACGAACCAGTGATGGATAATCGAAGTGAGACCGCGCCCCTTAACGACAGTTTATACTTTTCCGGATTTTGCTTAAGGGATCAGGTGGAAAATCCCTTGCTTTGGAAAACAAAATTCCCTGCTTAGGGAAATAAATCGCCTAAGCAGGGAATTGGATTTGTGCCATTTTAAGGGCAAAATCAATGCGGTGCGCTGTCCTTTTTGCAGCAGGGAGGCAGCTTTTCGTAAGCTTTTGCATTGGCAGGTTTGTCGTCGGCATCGTAACCGATTTTTGTTACTGCTTCGCGCAACTTATCCGGATTGGTTTTGGATGTTTTGTAAGTTACACTAAGGATTTTGGTTTCCAAATCCATCGCAACCGCGGTTACGCCTTTTTCGAATTTCATGTCCTTTTCGATCCGCTCCTTACACATCCCGCAAACTGCCGATGTTTTGATTGTGATGGTCTCTTCTTTCTTTTGTTCCTGCGAAAGCGCCGTCCCTGCCGTTGAAAAAAGCAGGAAGGCTGCCACCATTAAGCCTAAAATTTGATTTGTCTTTTGCATTTTGTTAAAAATTTAAGTTATTGAATGAATTTTATTACTTCAAACCTGACAGGTTTTTCCTATTTGAATCCTCCTAAAGATTATACCTTATCCCACCATAAAAAGTCGCTCCCGTAATCGGACCCCAAACCATCATCGTATCAAAATGGGTATGATACGGGATGAAAGGCTCGGTAATCGGATCTTTCTGAAGGAAGCCGGTCAGATTTTCGCCACCAACGTAAACCTCAAAATTATGTTTGAACTTTTTGGTAATCTGCGCAAGCAAAACCACATAAGCCGGCGTAGTTTCATAATCGCGCCGTACAATTTCCGGCATCAGGTATTGCGGCGAAATCCGGGCAGGGCCGTTAAACTGCGCCGTAATGTCGAACTTCCAGATGTCGAAACGCGTGGCGTACGAAACTGTAACAAGGCCTTTATATTTGTTGGTAAGCGACCTCTGGCGCAGCGTATCATTAGTTGTTTGCTTTGCGTCATTCAATCTGAAAGCCAGCAAAACCGAAAGCCTGTCCATTGGCTCAAAGGTAAACTGCGCCTGAATGCTGTTGGCATAAGATTTCCCGCCTTTCTGAAGATTATAAAAATAGGCCTTCGTGGGGTCGGTGTCAACATCAACAATTACCTGATTGATGAAATCGGTCCGGTAAAAATCAAGGTCTAGCTCGGCAGGACGGTTGAAAAGCCTGATCTCTTTCATAAAACTGATGCCATAATTGGCTGCTTTTTCCTGATTCAAAGTCTCTTTTACCTCCAGGATCTTCTGGCTGGCTAAAAGCGACAAGTTTTCGGAAATGATATTTGCAGTCCGGTAACCCAAACCTGCCGAAACCCGCACCACAGCAGTTTCGCTGATTTGATACCTCAGATTGGCGCGTGGTGTAACAAATAAGCCGGATTTGTTATGATGATCGGCGCGGATGCCGGCGATAAAAGTCAACTTGTCGAGGTAGGAATAGGTGTATTCCAAAAAAGCGCCTGGAACCGATTCCTGCCTGTCGAAGTTGTAATTTACAGGTGTAAGATTGGTTGTTGGCGACAGTGTGAGAACGTCGTACATGGTTGCAGGAACCGATGGCGGCAGGGTTTGATAGATGTAGGTAAACTGAATCTGGTCGTAGCCTTCGGTGTAATCGTCAAACTGGTAACTCAAACCTGTCGAAAATTTATGGTTGGTGTTCCCTATGATGGATTGATAAATCATGTTGGCATAGAAACTTTTCTGCTTACCATGATAATTATTCACACCAAAAAATCCCGACTGGTCATGATAAACCCCCGACATAATAATTCCAAGGCTTTTCCATTCCTTGCCGGGAAACAGGAAACCATTTTTCCAGAAAGCCTCTGCCCGCTTAGTCTTTAGTTCAAAACCATACGGCAAGGTCTGATTGTTAATTTTAGCGGTGTCGAGTGCAAAAGTTTCCTTGTCAAAATCCAGCGTTCCACCATTCCTTTTTTCTTCGAGATATTTAATGCCAAAGCGGGTTTCGTACCTTTTTCCGGAAATATATTCCCAACGGTTAAAAAGGTTGATGGTTTTAACTTTTGGAATATCCATAAAATTCTCGGGAGCAGTTATTTTCTCACCATCAATATTTTTAATTGTGGTATTTATTTTATTGATCTCATTGCCGAAATAATCGCCATGAACCATCAAAAGCGTGCTTAACTTGTCGTTGATTTTGTAACCGCTGTAAATATTGGCTTCCATGCGGCCTTTTGAGTTCCCGAAAAGGTTGACGTAAAGTTTTTCGGCATGCTGGGGTTTTTTAAATTCGACATTAATTTGCCCTGTTATTGATTCAAAACCATTGATAACCGAAGCCGTACCTTTCGAAATCTGGATAGATTCCATCCATGGGCCGGGGATATAGTTTAAGCCATAAGCCGAAGCCAGTCCGCGGACTGTCGGGATATTCTCGGTTTGAATCTGGCTGTAAATCCCCGAAAGCCCAAGCAACTGGATTTGCTTTGCACCGGTAATGGCATCGCTGTACATCACATCAATGGAGGCGTTGGTTTCAAAACTTTCGGAGAGGTTGCAGCAGGCCGCCCGCTTTATCTCGCCCGACGAAATTACCTGCACTTTGCGTGGACTTAGTTTTGAAACGTAGGTGGTGTTTAGCTTTCCGCTCACTTCAAAAACCGCAAGTTGAATTGTTGAAGGAACCAATTGAATTTCGATTTTGGTGAGTTCTTTTCTTAGCTCCACCGTGTCGGTATTGTAGCCCATCATACTTACCACTATTTTTGTGGTTTTAATTCCCGATTTTGAGATAACAAACCGTCCGTTCGCATCGCTGCTCGTTCCGTCGGTTGAGCCTAACCACAAGATATTGGCACCAGGCAGAAAGTTTTTTTTGTCAGAATTTACTTCATAAATATAGCCCACCACATTCTGGGCTTTAAGCTGGTGGCTGGCAAAAAAGAGCATCGCAACCACAGGCAGCAACATGTATTTTGTTGTTTTCATTATTTCCATTGTTAAGATTTGAAATTGTAATTATTCAAAACATCCGGTTTTAAGCTCAATCAGCAAATTATTGAGGTTTTAATCAGATATAAAATCTTAAACCCTGAAATTAGATGGGCAATTCCCAAATAATTTTTATTCGGGATAAGAATTTACGATATTAAAAACCGGGAATGCTAATGCTGCTTAACAGGCTGGAAATGGAATCTTAATCTGTTGGATAAAATAAACGAGGCTTTTCCCCGAAAGCAAGGGTGGTGGATGATGAAAAAAAGGAATGATTTCTTTGGATGGCGAAATCTCTACCATTTCGATGGTTGTGGTAGTTGGAACAAACAATTGTATCTGGGAGGCAGATGCAATTTGAGGGGCTGCATAATCCGGCGCTACCGGCAAAAGGTAAAAATAAAGATAATCCCTGCAGCAGCCTTTTTTGCCAATTGACAAATTGTCGTTATTTCTATGGGAAACAGTTGAACACGATGTCCCACAAACGCTTGCCTTAGGCTCGGTAAAAGCTGTTCCAAGACTTACATAGAGTGTTTGGTGGCAGTGGCATTGGTGAAGGTAAAACGAAATACCCAAACTACTGAAGACGATAATCAGCAGCAGCACATAAACCGATATTTGTTTTAGAACCTTCATCTGTGACTCTTAAAATTTGCAGGAGGCAAATGTAGCACAAATCAGCTGCCTACATTAAAAATTAACTAAAAATTAGCATTTTAGCAAAGCTCCTTCCAGTGTTTATAACCTTTTTAGATGAAGCTCTATTTTATCAGCGTTTTCCAAAAAGAGATATTTTGGAAACTTTCGGGGTTGCGGTTTTCCTATTTTTCTGTTCATCTAAAACAAATACGGCAGGCAAACTGTTTTCTTATCATAAATTAAACGAAAGGACTTTAAAATGAATACCGAAAAGATTATTGTCGAAAACATTAAATGCCACGGCTGCGCAAATACAATCCGTAAAGAAGTTGCAAAACTCGATGGCGTAAAGGATGTGGTAGTTGATGTTGAAAATGCTTCAGTAACTGTGGGCTTTGATGAAGTGGTTCAAAACAAAGGCAACATTGTTGCCAGACTTACAAAACTTGGCTATCCTGAGCAAGGTGAAAACTCAATCAAATCGAAGGTTGTTTCGTATGTAAGCTGCGCTGTTGGCAGGGTTTCGGGCGATTAAGATATTTGGTTTTAATGTAAAAGAAAAGCCGCCAACTTCCCAGGTTTGGCGGCTTTATTTTTCAAAATCAAAATAGATAATTAACTCAAACAAAAATCATGAAAAAACTATAAACTTACAATGAAACAAATGTTTGCTTAATAATGCTTTCGGTGGCAAGCAACAAGATAACAAAGGCTACCAGCAAAATGTAAAAAGAAACCTTGGGATTAATCTGAATCCTGTTTTTTTGCGTAAAACTTAAAAGGAAATATCTAATTGTTGTCATAAACTTTAAAATTTGTTGCTTGTGCTGTTAAGATGAAAGAGGTTAAAAAAAGGTTGCGCCCCCGGATAAAT
>CAIYZW010000685.1 GCA_903930725.1 uncultured Bacteroidota bacterium | reverse complement strand
GTGTTGTTTTCGACGCTCTTTGACTATTACAAAAACAAAGACGACATTTATTACAATGCAGTTGGTGCTTCCGGTGCCGTTTCGGCTGTGGTTTTTTCGAGCATTATACTTTCCCCCAAGGGAGAGATTGGTTTCTTTTTTACCCCTATCGGGATTCCATCGTGGATTTTTGGGATTTTATACCTGTTTTATTCGGCTTACATGGGCAAGCGTGGTGGCGATAATATCGGGCATTTTGCCCATTTCTGGGGAGCTGTCTTTGGTGTGGTGTTTACAATGTTCGTAAATCACGAATACATTTCGCGGTTTTACCAGCAACTTGGTTTTTCGTTTTAAAAACCTAACCTGGATAAACCAGAAATAACAAAAAACAAAACTCAAATAACTCCTTGATTTAATTTGTGTTTTGTGATTTGACTTTTGTGATTTCCACTAAAAAAACATCAATTATCAAAGATAAGACAATATTAACAGTGGCTCTGTGAGGATTTTGTCCTGTGCTTTTGTTTTCATTCAAAACTTAGAATCGCCATTTTTTAAAATTCGATCCTGAATTTTAGCACTAAACCGACAATCATTTGAGACACCCTGAATAATGCTTTAGCCAATATTTTTGCTGGAAAAAAACCTGACCGAAATAAACATCGGGTTTTAAATAATGCATTTCTAATGCTAATTGCCTATTTTCGTGTTTTATTTCATTTTCGATGAATCCGCAACAAATCCTTGTAAAATATTGGGGTTACTCTTCGTTCAGGCCGATGCAGGAAGAAATTATTGCTTCGGTTTTGGATGGGAAAGATACCCTTGCCCTGTTACCTACAGGCGGCGGAAAGTCAATTTTGTACCAGGTACCGGCGATGGCAAATGATGGGATTTGCCTTGTTGTTTCGCCATTAATTGCCTTGATGAAAGATCAGGTTGACCGCCTGAAAAAGATTGGAATTAAGGCTTTCGCAATTTATTCGGGGATGCATGCCAACGAAGTTGAAGTTGCATTGAATAACGCAGTTTATGGCGATGCAAAATTTCTGTATGTCTCACCCGAAAGAGTGGCAACTCCTGTCTTCCGTGAATCTCTTAAATTGATGAAAGTCAATCTTCTGGCTATTGATGAGGCACATTGTATTTCGCAATGGGGATACGATTTCAGGCCTCCATACCTCAGGATTGCCGAGATAAGAGCACTTTTACCAAACACTCCGGTTCTGGCAGTTACCGCTACCGCAACGCCTCCTGTGGTTGAGGACATTCAGCAGAAATTGCTTTTCAAAACTAAAAATGTCATTCAACAAACTTTTGAGCGAAAAAACCTGGCTTATCTTGTTTTTAATGAAGAAAACAAAACAAGCCGTTTGATAAAGATGCTTCAGAAAGTCAAGGGTTCGGCAATAATTTATGCCCAAAGCCGCCGCAAAACCTACGACATAGCCCAGGAACTTACCCGGAACCAGATTTCGGCAGATTATTACCATGCAGGCCTCGACAACGCCCAACGCGAAACAAAACAACAGGCATGGATGACTGGCCAGTCGCGGGTAATGGTTGCAACCAATGCTTTTGGGATGGGCATTGATAAAGCCGATGTCAGGATTGTAGTTCATCTTGAACCTACGAGTAATATTGAGTCGTATTTCCAGGAAGCCGGAAGGGCCGGCAGGGATGGTAAAAAAGCTTATGCCGTTATGCTTTTCCAGCAAAGTGACCTTAACGATGCTCAAACCCGCTTTGAGAGTAGTTTTCCTGATCTCGACACGATAAAATCTGTTTATCAGGCTTTGGGAAATTATTTAAAACTTGCCGTTGGAAGTGGCAAAAACATGGGTTTCGATTTCGAAATCACCGATTTTTGTAACCAATACAATTTCAAGCCGGTAATTGCATACAGTGCGCTTAAATTTTTAGAAAAAGAAGGATACCTGATTCTTAGCGAAGGCGTGCATTTTCCGGCAAGGATACATTTTAAACTGGAAGGTGAAGATTTATACAAGTTCCGGGTAGAAAACCCCGCACTTGATGGCTTTGTAAAAATGCTACTGCGGTCGTACACCGGGCTTTTTAGCCAGTTTGTCAAAATCAACGAAAAAGAAATTGCCAACCGATCTAACCTGCCGGTCGAAAAAGTTGTACAACTGCTAACCCGGCTCAATCAGCTCAACATCATCACCTATGTTACTCAAAAGAGCAAGCCCCAACTCATTTACACCGAGGAGCGGATTGATTCGAAGGATGTTTATATTTCAAAAGAAAACTACGAACTTCGCAAAAAGGCGGCATGGGAGCGGTTGAAAGCCGTCGAAACTTATGCTAAAGCTTCAAATCGTTGCCGAAGCCAGTATTTGCTGGCCTATTTTGGCGAGCAAAGTACAAAAAGATGCGGACAGTGCGATTATTGCATCGAACGTAATAAAGCCGAACTGAGTGAAATCGAATTCGACATCATTGTCGAAATCATCAAACCATTGTTAAAAATTAAAAGCATGGCCATCGAAGAAATTGTTGATGCTGTGCCAAAGAAAAGTGCCGAAAAGGTCATCAGAGCTGTTGAATGGTTGCTCGATAACGACAAAATCAAATACACCACTGATAAAAAAATATTTTGGGTAGTTGGGTAGAAAAACATTTGCAAACCAGGAAATCCTGTATCTTTAAAAAGTAAAAATAAGCTGTTAAAAACTGAAATAATCAAACTATTATGAAAACAAAACTTACGTATTTACTTGTTTTTTTGATGATTGCGGTAACCGGGTTTTCACAAAAGCCCAGAGCTTTTTTTGGAATCTCAGCCGGATTATCTTCACCACAAGGTGATTTTGCATCAAAAGATTTCGACAGTACCGGAGCTGGTTTCGCTCTTAATGGTTTCAACCTTAATCTGATGTACGCGCACCGCTTAACCTACAACCTTGGAATTACCGGCAGCTTGCTTTTTAATGCACACGCTTTTGACGGCGAATCGTTTAAAAAGCAGGTTTCGTTGGATACCCTCGATTTTCCGTTGACAGCGGTTCCTAAAAACTGGGGTGGCTTTGGAATTATGGGCGGTCCTTTTCTTTATTTTCCTTTGGGGGAATATTTTAATATTGATTTCCGAACACTTATTGGGCTTTATTCGGTGTATTCTCCCGAAGTGGTTGTTACGGGAAAACAGCAAAGTGGCGAAAACTATCAGCTTAGTATTTGTCAAGAAATAACCTGTTCATAATTTGGTTTAATAGTGTAGTTCCATTCGCCGTGAAATTCATTTGTTTTAATGTTGATTTTTCCTAACGATTCATCTGATATTTTAAGTCCTTTCTCGTACACTGTTGAATCTAATTTGGATTTCACTTTTAATCCTTTTGAGGTTTGTGTTGATGCTATTAAATCCACCACCAATTGTATGTTTGTTAATGGCCTTGCCCGCCAAT
>CAIYZW010000684.1 GCA_903930725.1 uncultured Bacteroidota bacterium | reverse complement strand
TTTGAGTACATAAAAATACACGCCATCGCGAAGATTATCGCCGTTCCAGTCGCCAGCATAATTGGTTTTAGAAAATACTTTTTTTCCATAACGGTTAAAAACCATTACTTCGTTGCTCATATAATATTCCAGGTTTTCGATAACCCATAATGGGTTTATGTCATCTTCGACATTTGGGGTAAAAATATTTGGAATAGCCAATTCTACCGGCTTAACATCAACATCAATTTTTACCGAATCAATGCATTCATCGCTTGTGGTGTATTTAAGCCATACGGTGTAAAGTCTGACATCTTCAAAAACTTTAATGGGTACTTCCTGCGTTGAATAGGTGCTGTCGCCAAAGTTCCAGTTCCAGTCAATAACCTGGATGCTATCGGCGCTGTTATTTACAAAGGAGAAAGTTACAACCGGATTTTTGATGTACACTTCTTCGGGTTCATATTTTATCTCGATTTGAGGCATATCAAATACCTCTACATTCAGCATGGTATCGCGGATACAAATATATTTGTCGCTAACGGTAATCTTGTATTTTGCTTCGCAAAGCCCAAATCCGATCGAATCGAATTGTGGAGGAGAAGTTGCCCAGCGATAGGAGTAAGGCGGGAGCCCACCGGAAACCAATACTTCCAACTGGCCTTTGCAAGTGCCCGGACAGCCCATGTTAATTTGAGTAATTGTATCAAATTTTATCCGTGGATAAAGAAAAACCTTAACGCTGTCAACGCAGGTCATAAAGTCCAAGCTATCCGAAATTGAGACATAAAATGTTGTTGTATCCATTTCAGGAACAACTTCTACACAGGTGGCAGTATCATTTTCGATGATATAATTTGGATCGCTGCAAGTCCAGAAATATTTTAGTGTGTCAACAT
This sequence comes from uncultured Bacteroidota bacterium, assembly GCA_903930725.1. Taxonomy (GTDB): domain Bacteria; phylum Bacteroidota; class Bacteroidia; order Bacteroidales; family 4484-276; genus CAJATL01. The sequence continues at coordinate 1,200 of CAIYZW010000684.1, read as the reverse complement.
CAACACACAACGAAACGGGGTAAAGATGTCCATAGCAGGTAATTATGGTGTCTTCCTGCATTATTTTAGCCCTTTGAAAATAAACCCGGGTTGTATCAAACACCGGAGTTGCTGATTCGGCAGTGTCGCCTTGAACAATATAAATTCCATTTTCTTTAACCCAAATGGTCTGTGTTTGTTCGAGGGTATTCTCCCAAAAATAGCTCAAAAATCCAGGGCCGGCATCAAGTTGTACGCTGTCAGCAAAGCAAACCCAGGTTGTATCAGGCAAAAGCGTTTCCTGTGCATTTGTCGGCAAGGACAAAATGGCAATCAAAATCAAAATCAGAAAAAGTAGTCTCTTAAAATATCTCATCCGGCTAACACAGGTTTACTTAATTATTTATTTATCAAGAGGGCACGAAAATAACGAAAAAAAATAACAACCGGTTATCATTAAAAGGATCCGTTGGAAATCATGATTAACGTACAGTAATTCAATACTTTAATTTTATTTTGGATGGCTAATTCCTCAAATTCGCTATTTTCGGTTCCAGGGTTAAAAATGATGCGCTGGGGTTTTAAATGATTCAAAATATAATCGTAGTACTGGGGTTGATTTCGTGGACCAACATACATCGTAACTGTGTGAACATCATCAATTTCGGGGAATCCAGTCAGAATTTCTACAGGCCCAACCATTTCATTTCTACTTCCGATTGCCACTACAGGAACCCCGATGCCAATAAGTTGATGAATTGCCGTGTTGGAATACCTTGATGGATTTGAGCTTGCTCCAATCACAACAGTTTTTTTATGCTCTGAATTATTCAATGAATCTGACGATTAAAAGTGAAAAGTTGAAAATGCAAAGTTGAAGTTTTTATTGCCTTTGCCCGAAAATATTTCGGCTCAGGTAGGTTTGCGATAGAATGCTGATTCGTCCAAATCAGTCAAATAAATTTAAATGACGACAATTAGTCATTCATTTTGAATTATTTAGCTGCCACAATATCATTAAGTTCACAAATGCCCAACTGGCAAAATTCTTGATACCGCTGGTTAACCAATAAAAATAAGTAAAAAATGAATCTGAATAATTTCACCTTAAAAGCCCAGGAGGCTGTGCAGGAAGCACAGGACATCGCCTCCGCATTTCAGCATCAGCAAATCGAAAATGCACATATTTTAAAAGGCATTCTGGCGAGCGACCAAAATGTA
>CAIYZW010000683.1 GCA_903930725.1 uncultured Bacteroidota bacterium | reverse complement strand
ATGAACAGTAAAAATTATTGTCGGCAAAAAAGCAATGGCCTCCGCCGGTTATGCTGATCAATGTCTTTTTTCCGGCAGGAAGATTTGTAAACATTGGAATCTGATTTTGAGCGGGAGGCGTAACGCAATCATTTGAGCCGGCAAAAACCAAAGCTGTTGCGCTACACTGCGCCGCCGCAGCAATAGCCGAAGGTGAAGTTTCGGCAGGCGCAAACGTAATCAAAGTTGTAACTTGCGGGTTGTTGGCTGCCGCCAGAAACGCTGCGCCACCACCCATCGAATGTCCCATCAATGCTGTGTTTGAAGAGATTTTCCCATAAAATTCCGAGCTTGGGTTCTCACGCTCGTCAAGCATTTTTTCGATAATAAAAGCCATATCTAAACCAAAATTGCTGTGGCTGGGTGCTGGAAATATTGATTCTTCGGTACGCGGGAAAACCATGATAAAACCTTCGGGAACCAGCGCAGCCCACAAATAGGCGTATGCCGAATAAGTCATTGCAAAGCCATGTCCGAAAACGATAACCGGGAAAACTCCGTTAGCCACGGGAACATTGTTTCCCGACTGGTTCGATGGGTAATAAATCTCACACGGGATGTTGCGGTTATTTCGGGCAGGGTCGGTGTAGTTTTTCGATTGATGCCCAACCAAAAAATTCTGGGATTTCGCCTGCGACAGAAATATCAATGACAGAGTCATAAAAGCAAGGAGTGTAATAAATCGTTTCATGGTATCTTTTTTTTGATTTTGTAAAACTATCAAAACTTCATGATTTGTTTTGTAACTTTTTTTATCCTGCTGCCGTCCTACCACCGAAAACGAAAATAAATTAAAAATCATGAAAAAACTACAGTTAAAATCATTAAGCATCCTGTTTGTAGGATTATTTTTCCTCACAGGAATTGTTGCAAATGCACAGAGCACAAAAGGTAACAAAAATGTTATAAAAGAAGAAAGGTCAGTCGGCTCGTTCACTGGCATTGAGGTTGGCGGAGCTTTTAATGTTTATCTTACTCAGGAAGACAAAAGCACTTTGTTTATCGAGGCCGACGATAACCTGATGGATCAGATTACTACAGAGGTTATTAACAACATTCTCGAAATTGGTTCAAAAAATATCCGAAATGCCACCAAACTAAACATTTTCATCTCAACCCCTGCCATCGAATCGCTCGACATAAGCGGCGCTGCCACCATCAAAAGCGAAAATACCCTTCAAAGCGAGACATTAAGTATTGACGCATCTGGCGCCTCACGTGCCGATCTTAAATTATCGGTTACCGAACTCATTATAGACGCTTCCGGCGCTAGCCATGTAAATCTTGCCGGAAATGCAGAATCACAGACCATTGACGCCAGCGGAGCAGCCGAAATTGACGCATCCCAATTACAAACCAAATCCACCACAGCCGAAGCTAGCGGAGCAGCCAATGTTTCGGTTTATGCCACCGAAAAAGTTGACCGCGAAACCAGCGGAGCCGGCTCAATACGCGTTGTTGGTGAGGCAAAATCTTCAACTATAGGCTCATCGGGTAGCAAAAATACAGTTACAATTCCTCCTGTAATTGAGGTAAAAACCAACAATTCCCACTCCTGCAAATCGGGCGATACCACAACCGTAAAAGTTGGAAGCGTAGTTGTTGAGGTAATTGATGGCGACTCGACAAAAGTATCGGTGGGTAACCATTCTCTTGTTGTTGATGAAGATGGAAACGTAAAATTGGAAAAGAATAGAAGACAAAAGTTTAACGGCCATTGGGGTGGTGTTGACCTGGGAGTTAATGGTTATGTAAACGAAGATTTTGGAACAGAAGTGCCTGATGAATACAGCTTTTTGGATCTGAAATATGAAAAGTCGGCTGATGTAAACATCAATATTTACGAGCAAAACATTAATTTATGCAACAATAAACTTGGTCTGATTACCGGAATTGGTTTGCGATGGAATAACTATCGTTTTTCGAATAACGTGGTTTTAACGCCCGACACCACACCTATTGCCGGATACAGAGATTATAGCCGCGATTATCAGAAAAGCAAATTGGTGGTAAATTATGTCACAGTACCGCTTTTACTCGAATATCAGACAAACCGTTTCTCGCGCAGCAACAGTTTTCATATTTCAGCTGGAATGATGCTTGGCTGGCGGTACGCTTCGCACACCAAAAGGCTTTACTTTGATGATGGAAGGAGAAAGCCAAAATCGCAGGACAGTTTCCAGATTAATCCTTTCAGATATGATGCAACAGTTAGAATCGGCTGGGGAATTATTAACCTTTATGCCACTTATTCCCTGAACAAAATGTTTGAATCGGGCGGTGGCCCCGAATTATATCCGGTAGCTGTTGGAATTACCCTGGCCGGGTGGTAACCCTCACGGGATAACCCAAAAATTCAAAAGACAAATCTCATAAAACAAAACTCCAATTCGGATTTAAAATACGAAAAAATGCTGCTCAAAAAAGGCAGCATTTTTTTATTTCCTGTGTAGCCGGTTTAAGGTAAAATACTATTTTTACGCTCCCAAAAAATGAGGTAAAAACTTAATAAATTCAAAATATGTCGGGACATAATAAATGGTCAACAATCAAGCGTAAAAAGGGAGCTTTGGATTCCAAACGCTCCAAAATCTTTTCAAAAATCATTAAAGAAATTACAGTTGTAGTCCGGGAAAGCGGCCCTGACCCTGACTCGAATCCCCGCCTGCGTTTGGCAATTGCCAACGCCAAAGGTGCAAGTATGCCAAAAGAAAACATCGAAAGGGCCATCAATAAAGGAAAAGATAAGGATACAGCCAACTTTTCGGAACTTACCTACGAAGGCTACCTTCCAAATGGTATTGCGGTTTATGTTGAGTGTACCACCGACAACACGCAGCGTACCATAAGCAACGTAAGAGCCATCTTTAACAAGTTCGGCGGAAGTTTAGGGACAACCGGATCGTTGAGTTTTCTCTTCAGTCGGAAAGGCGTTTTTACAATTCCCAAAAAAGACGACATCAACCTCGAAGATTTTGAACTTGAGATGATTGATGCAGGAGCCGAGGACATTTCTGAAAATGAAGGTGTTTTAACCGTAATCACACCAATGGAAGAGTTTGGCAGGATGCAGAAAAAACTCGAAGAATTGAAAATTGATGCCGAAAATGCCGAATTGCAGCGCATCCCCAACGAAACGGTAAAATTAGAGCCGGATACTGCAAAAAAAGTGCTTAAAGTGCTTGATATTTTTGAAGATGACGACGATGTTCAGAAGGTTTTTCACAACCTCGAAATTACCGAAGAAATGATGGACGAAATGGATTAATCCATCTGAATTTAATAGGCAGGCCGGTCACTTTGACCGGCTTTTTTCTTTTTAAAAAGCATTGTATCTTATTTAAATTCATTTGTTTAGATGATTTTATAAACTTATCAACAAAACCAAAGCCTGCCCTGATTTTGGCTATTTTTGTCAGGCCGAAATGCTGGTCTTTTTTCCAACTTCCAATCAAAATAAAATACTATGTTTTTAATTTTCGATACCGAAACCACCGGACTTCCAAGAAATTATAATGCCCCGTTAGACGATTTTGAAAACTGGCCACGGGTAGTACAAATTGCCTGGCAAATGCACGATTTTGAAGGAAATCTTATCGAAGTAAAAAGCTATATCGTTAAACCTGAAGGCTTCACAATTCCCTTTAAATCGGAGCAGGTACATGGAATTTCAACACAAATGGCTATCGAAAATGGTGAAGACCTCAAATTTGTTTTGGACGAATTTTCGATAGCTGTTGCAAAAAGTACGCACATTGCAGGCCATAACGTTGACTTTGACCTTAAAATCACCGGATCGGAGTTTCTTAGAAATAACTTCGAAAACACTTTATCCCACAAGCCACTTGTTGATACAATGCTCGAATCAACCCAATTTT
>CAIYZW010000682.1 GCA_903930725.1 uncultured Bacteroidota bacterium | reverse complement strand
GGCACTTTTTCGAGGGCGTTTTTCTTTTGTTTAAATACCGCCTCCACACCGCCACAGTAAGCAATCAGCTTTTTGCCAATAACATCACCAATTCCGGGCAACAACGTTATTCCTATTTGATATTGAAGCATTTATAAAAATGGTTGTGGATTTTTTACCGGATAAAGATATACTTTTCCTGGATTTGGCATTTTTTAAAGGAAACTAAGGATCTTTTTTTGGGTAAAATTATAACCGTAAAACAATCAATTCTTTTTTCCTTTGCAGAAAGAAGAAGCAGTAAATCAACATAAAAAATTTTGATCGGACTATGAAGCTTTCCTTGTTTTAAATCAAAGCTTAAATATTCAGAACAGCTACTTTTACCCGATGAAATATGACGGAAAGAGTTTCCTGACTGCTAAAAATTTCGATAAAAAGTTTACTGTTTCCGGGTTTTAACTGATTAAAAATGATGATTAAACGAGTTTTCCAGATTCTTGTGGCCGTGACTTTGTTTTCAGGCTGGGTTTTCAGTCAGTCACAAACTAAAACTAATCTTTCAAAACCGAAGGATAATTTTACTTTGATTACAGAAATGCTTCATTCGAAAGGCCTGGAACACGCTTCGGTGGGTTTGCTGGCTGTTGATTTGAAAACCGGCGACACTTTGCTGGAATTTAATTCGGATAAAAGCCTGGTGGCGACTTCCACCCAGAAACTGCTTACTACGGCGGCTGCACTCGAAATCCTGGGCGCTGATTTTACCTTTAAAACAACCCTCGAATATGACGGGATCATCGCGAATGATGGCGTTTTAAACGGAAATATCTTCATCCATGGTGGTGGCGACCCGTGTTTAGGCTCGCCTTTGTTTGAAGAATTTTATAAAGGGCTTTTTGAGCAATGGATTCGGTCAATTAAAGCCGCTGGAATTACTAAAATCGAAGGCAAAATTGTTGGTGATGGCAGCATTTTTGGCTCACCCGAAATTCCCGACACCTGGGTTTGGGAAGATATCGCAAACTATTACGGCTCAACGGCTTCTGGGCTAAATATTTACGACAACACTTATTTTATAGATTTTAAAACTATAGATAAAGCTGGAAGCCCAGCTGAAATTTTAAATATTTCGCCATCCATGCCCTGGCTGAGTTTTGAAAACCAGGTTACTGCCGCCGATGATAACCACGACAAGGCTTTTATTTTCTTTACCCAAAACCCCAATCAACGAATTATCAAAGGTACCATTCCAAAAGACAAGGAGCATTTTACCATCAAAGGTTCTATTCCCGACCCGGCTTATCTTGCCGCTTTTGAACTTACAAACGCTCTCGAAAAGGCAGGAATCGTGGTTTCGGATGTACCAGTTTCGCTTTTCAAAAAAACCGAAAATATAAACCGGCAGATTTTGCTTGAGATTTCATCACCACCACTCAGCGACATTATTTTTTTTCTCAATCTTAAAAGCATAAACCTTTATGCCGAAGCGCTTTTAAAACAAATTGGGCTTTACGCGAACAACGACCCAACCACCGAATCGGGTTGCACGGTGCTCGAAAACTTCTGGAAAAGCCGCGGAATGAACACTGGCGGGATGTTTTTGCAGGATGGCTCCGGCTTGTCGCGATACAACGCCTTAACCACCGGGCAGTTGGTTTTTGTAATTCAACACATGAAAACCAATAATATAAACACCACAGTTTTTGTGAGCTCTTTGCCAGTTTCGGGTAAATCGGGCAGCCTCGAAAACATTGGAAAAAACACACCAGCCGAAAACAATCTTCGTGCAAAATCGGGCTATATGGAGCGTTGCATGAGTTATGCAGGTTATGTTACTACAGTTACCGGCAATGAGGTAGTTTTTGCAGTAATTGTAAACAATTTTTCGTGCACCAACGCCGAAATGCGAAAGATTCTGGCGGATTTGATGGTTGGGATGAGTGCGTTGTAAATGGTTTTTACCGATTTTGATTTCAGGATATGAAAGAACCTCAACTCAGGTAATCTCTCACTGCCCGCTGAATGCCTTTTTTGACACCTGCCCAGGTTTGCTTTTTAAGGCTAACCGGCGTTTTACTTTCGTCGGCTTCAGTAAAGTAGGTTATCGCGTTGGGAATGCTGATAGCCAACATTTGGGTTGGATATTTTTGTTTGTGCCAATCAATTATTTGCTGTAAAGAAAAATGTTGCAGCAATTCAAACAAATCCCAAAAATCTTTTTTCTGTGCCCGCCCAAGAATAGCCTGAATTTTCATAGCGGCAATATCAGCGTTGCT
>CAIYZW010000681.1 GCA_903930725.1 uncultured Bacteroidota bacterium | reverse complement strand
TTGGCTCAACATCGAGCACTTTTGAACATGATCCTAATGCAATCAACATTACAATCAGAAAATATGATATCTTTTTCATGTGTATTTTGTGTTAAATGTTAAAAACCAAGATTTAAACCAACTAAAAAGGTGCGCGATTGCGGATATGTGAAAAAATCGGTGCCCAAAATAATGTTGCTTGCACCATAATAGTTCACTTCCGGATCCATGCCGCTGTATTCGGTAAAAGTGTAGAGATTTTGAATTGAAGCAAACACTTTGGCCGATTTTATCTTAACCTTGGTTAGGAGATTTTTATCGAAATTGTATCCAAGCGTTACGTTTTTAATTCTCAAAAATGAGCCATCTTCGATAAACCTGGATGAGTTTAGCTGATCACCAACTCTTGGCACATCGGTAATATCGCCCGGTTGTTTCCATCTGTTCAGCATTTTTGCAATCTGATTATCTTCGGCAGTAAGATTGCCGAGGTAAAGCAAGGTTCCGTTGTAAATGTCATTTCCGTAAGTTCCCTGAAGAAAAACGGAAAGTTCGAATGATTTATAAGCAAAGGTGTTTGTAAAACCATAACTGAAATCTGGATTGGGATCTCCGATTTTTGTCCGGTCGTCAGAGGTAATCTGTCCATCCTTACTTACGTCTTCATAAACCAGGTTTCCGGTGGTTGGATCAACACCCAGGCAGTGGTAACCATAAAAAATCCCGATAGGTTGCCCTACTTCAACACGGTTACCGCCACGTCCCAGGTCATCAATAGGTTGGTTATCATAAAGCCCGGTAACTTCGTTGCGGTTTGCCGAAAAATTGAGCGAAGAAGTCCATTTGAAAGCACCGTCAATGTTGATTGTATTTAAAACCAACTCGATTCCTTTATTTTGAAGTGTTCCGATATTGGATGAAATCGAGGTAAAACCTGTTGACGATGGAATTGGACGTTCGAGCAAAAGGTCTTTGGTTTTATTGAAATAAAAATCGGCATTCAACACAACGCGGTCGCCGAACAAACCCAGGTCGAAACCCACGCCGCTTTGCACAGTGGTTTCCCATTTAAGGTCAGGATTTGGAAGTTGCGTAGGAGCAATACCTGAATTGCCACCATAATTAAATCCTCCGCCAAAAAGGCCGAGTGATGCAAAATCACCAATTCCGTCGTTACCGGTCATTCCATAACTAAACCTTAATTTTAAATCACTGATCAAATTCAGGTTTTTAATAAAGTTCTCTTCCGACAACCTCCAGGCTGCCGAAACAGCAGGAAAGTATCCATACCTGTTGTTTTCGCCGAATTTTGAAGAACCATCGGCACGGGCAGTAAGCGAAAAGATGTACTTGTACATGTAATTGTACTTGAATTGTCCGAAGTAGGAATTTAAACCACGATCGAGTGCCGAGGCGGATGCCGACCTGATGGTTCCGGCAGAGGCGATGTATTGAAAGTTTTCGTTTGGAAAGTCAACGGCATCAATGTAGGTGCTCCGGCGGTTGTATTTTTCAAAACTGTATCCTGCCATTGCATCGAAATTATGTTTTTCGTTAATGGAGGTTACATATTGGAGTACATTACTCGAAATAAGATTGCTCACGTAACTTGTTCCTTCGATACCCAGGCCTTTGTATTTTGCACCCTGACGGGTTGTGGTGGGATCGTAGCTATGTTCGCGAAGCTGATAAATATCGGCACCCCATTTTGTGGTAAAGGTAAAACCGTTTAAAAATTTGTATTCCAGATAAACATTTCCATTGGTGCGGTTTGTGAAGGCGAAATTTTTAGATTCGTTGGCTATGGCCACCGGATTGGCATAAAAATGACTTTCGTCATAATTGCCTTCAGGTGTATAAACCGGGAAGATTGCCGGTATTGACATGGCATTTGGAAGGGGCCCGTAAAGCGTTCCATCGCCTTCAACACGTTTATTATCCGAATACGAAACCGAAACACCTGCACCAACGGTAAGGTTTTTTATGAGTTTGTGATCAACATTTACTCTTCCGCTATAACGGTCGTAAGATGTGCCTTTTACAACACCATCCTGCTTGTAATAACTTCCCGAAAGGAAAATCCGGGTTTTGTCGTTTCCGCTGCTTACCGACAATTCGGTGTTTGTTGTGGGTGCCGTCCTCAGCACCTGGCTCATCCAGTCGGTGTTAATTCCCTGGACATTTGTGCCGGCATATTCGTTGTATTGGTCGGCATCCATCAGGTCGAGCAAACGCTCGGCGGGTAATTGCTGCCACCCATAATTTGTGTTCAGCGAAACATTTGTTGTTTGATAGCTTCCTTTTTTGGTGGTGATAAGGATAACTCCGTTTGAAGCGCGTGAACCATAAATTGCGGTTGCTGAAGCATCCTTAAGCACGGTAATCGTTTCGATATCATTTGGATTGAGATCGGACATAGCACTGATTTCCTGGCCACTCATTCCAACCTGGCCGTAAGATCCGGTAATAATCGGGATACCGTCAATAACAAAAAGCGGTTCGTTACTGGCATTGATGGAACTTCCACCTCTGAGTTTTATCGTCGGCTGGCCGCCTGGTGTTCCTGAGTTAGGATTAATCGAAACGCCGGCAGCTTTTCCCTGCAATACTCCGTCAATGGTGCGGATGGGAACATTTTTTATCTCCTCCTGGCTTACGAGGCCGATAGAACCCGAAATCAATTTTTTGCTGGAGGTTCCATAGCCCATAACCACCACTTCCCCCAGGTCAAATTTATCTTCGGTCATTACAATATTAATTTGCTTTCGGCCATTAACAGGTACCTCTTGTCTCTGCATGCCCATGAATGCAAATTCCAGAATTCCGTCGGCAGGTGCGTTAAGGGTATAATTACCGTCTAAGTCGGTCACCGTCCCTCGGGTGGTTCCTTTTACCACGACAGTAACTCCGGGAATGGCAAGATTATCGGTGCCGGAGGTCACCTTCCCGCTTACCGGAATGTCCTGTGCTTTTAGTGCGCCGATGAATATTGTAAACATCAGCAGAAAAATGTAGCGTTTTCTCATAAAAATGAAATTTAATTAGTGCCTGGTTTCGTAAGATTATTACGCCAACCTGATTGAAAATTTTAATTTATTACAAAGATAAAATTATTTAATATCTGTACTTTTTTCCACTTACCGTAAATGATGTGGGATGATAAAACTGCCCTGTTATTCCTGTTTTAAAGGTGTTATCGAAACCTGAACCGGGGTAATATCCATTACGATATTTGTAACTGTGTAACGGTCGTCGCCGTTTGGTTTATCGGTGTAAAAACCCTCGCTTTGAGCGGTTTTTGTAAACTTTACCATGAAACCCGCGCCGGCTTCGTAAAAGCTTAAATTTTCGACCATTTCGGCGGCTTTATTGTCCATCAGATTTTTTGTTATCAAATCTTTAAATGTTGTCGAATAACCCGAAGATC
>CAIYZW010000680.1 GCA_903930725.1 uncultured Bacteroidota bacterium | reverse complement strand
CGAATTTTTAATATCCGTCGTGGATATGGTTTACGCAAGCATGATGCCCAACCTTACCGCGCTGCAGGCCCGGTTACAGCCGAAGAATACGAATCGCGCGCCGAGAGATACGATAAACAGTTGAAAGAATTGGTTAACTACGATCCTGAAGGAAAAACCACACAGGAAAAGATGGTTGTTATGCGCGCTTATCGCGAAGACCGCTACGAACAGCTCCTCGATGCTGTTTACGAACGTCGTGGGTGGACAAAAAATGGTGTACCGAAAATTGAACACCTCAAAAACCTGGGCATGGATTTGCCGGAGGTGATTGATGTGGTGAAAAATCTGCAATAATATCTGTAAAATCAGAGACTAAAACAAAAAGGCTGCTCAAAATTGGGTGGCCTTTTTTAATGGAATTGATTTTTTTGTTTCATACACGAATGTTGTTGTCTCTTACACGAATGTTGTTGCCTCTTACACGAATGTTTTGACCTCTTACATGAATGTTTTGACCTCTTACATGAATGTTTTGACCTCTTACATGAATGTTTTGACCTCTTACACGAATGTTTTGACCTCATACATGAATGTTTTTGTTTCTTACATGAATGTTTTTACATCATACATGAAATTAATTACCAATAAAAAGCTTCACGGCTTTCAAAAAGCATTATTTATAACTTAAAGATACGGTTTAACCCACCCTAATCCCCGGGTATTCATCCTTCCAAAAGACTGCCCTGTTTTTACAATCTTTATCCGCACATGATTTAGGTAAACCTTTTTGCAGGCGGATAATTGGAATCGGTGCGTGGGATTTTGAGAGGGTTTTAGGATTTCTGACCTGAGTTAATACAATTATTGCAGAAATAAATTCCAGATGGCAGGTAAAATCTCGTTACACCAATTAATGCTTACATTTGTGAAATAAATAGTGCCTAAAATTGTGATTGCATGGCCATTTTTTGGATGGGTACCGTAATTTGTGAAATTGTTATTTCCGGTTAATCAAACCACAAAAATTAGCTTTATGACGAAACTGATTTTCAAATTCAAATCTTTTGCTGCAATGCTATTTCTGGTTTTTAGCTTGAGTATCTTAAACGCACAGCCTTTCATTACCGGCGATACCTTAAGCCCATCAATAACTTACGTGAATATTCCCGATACAATTTTACCATTCGATGCAGGGGGCTATTTCGATTTTGATATTGATATTGATTTTGATGACACAAACGATATTCGTTTTCATCGGGATCACTCGTATTCGCCGTCTCATTACACCGAAACATTTTCTGTTTTATCGTTGAACACAATACAATTTGTTTGTACGGCAAATTCTACCATTGCCGACACCTTATCTCCGGGTTCGATTATCAATAATACATTAAGCTGGAATAATAATTATAATGGAGCATGCCTTTATCATAATTTTGTCTCCAATATTCCTCCGCCATGGGGACCGCCAAGCAGCCATTATGGAATTTGTTTTCAGGAAAACAATTACATTGGCTTCCGGAAAATTTCTCCTTCTGATACAATTTATGGCTGGTTCTTTTTCGATTTGTATAACTTTTTTAAAATAAAATCCTTTGCCATTGATGATATTCTGAATAATGATCCCAATCTGAAATTGTCACCGGATAAGATTAATGTTTTCCCAAATCCAGCGAGTAATTTTATTCAGATTTTTCTAAAGGATCCTGGAATCCGAAACTTTCGATTAACGATAATTAATTCAAACGGGAAGGAAATTTTAAATTCAAATATCGAATATTCCAATAACTGTACAATAAACCTACCGAATTGTCCGGATGGACTATATTTTATAAAAATGAAGAATGAAGACGAACAATACCACGGTAAACTTTTAATTGTTCGGCATTAAAATATTGCCTGGCGATTCAATCACGGGATTAATAGGATAACATCTTCCATCAAACCACCCTAATCCCCGGTGTTTCTCCTTCCAAAATCACTCCGATTTTTACACCCTTAATCTGATGTTCCTGCCAGAGCTTTTGGATATATTCCTGAGCAAAAGCTTCGGGCAACGAAACCAATAATCCCCCCGAAGTTTGTGCATCGCAAAGCATGATTTTCATTAATTCGGGCACATCATTACCCCAGGTAACTATTTTGCTAACAAAATCCATGTTGTTTTTGGTGCCGCCGGGAATCGCACCTGCAACGGCCAGTTGGTAAGCCCCGGGAATTTGCGGAACGAGGTTGGCAACTATTTCGGCAGTAACTTTTGAGCCTTCAACCATTTCTTTTAAATGACCAAGCAAACCAAAACCCGTTACATCGGTGCAGGAATTTATGGGGAAGCCTTCCATCGCTTTTGCAGCGGCGGCGTTAAGTTGCGCCATGATTTCGCGGGCGGCAAAAGCGGTTTTTTCGTCGGCAAGACCGCGTTTAACGGCTGTGGCAATAATTCCGGTGCCGATGGGTTTTGTCAGAATAAGTGCGTCGCCGGGTTTTGCACCGGAATTTGTAATCACCTTTTCGGGATGAACTACGCCGGTAACCACCATCCCAAATTTAGGTTCCGTATCTTCGACGGTGTGGCCGCCCAGAATCGAAATTCCGGCTTCGGCGGCTTTATCGGCAGCGCCTCTTAAAATATCTTTCAAAACCTGCATGGGCAGGCGGTTATCCGGGAAACCAACAATATTGAGGGCAAAAAGCGGCTTTGCACCCATCGCATAAATGTCGCTAAGGGCGTTTGCTGCCGCGATGGCGCCAAAATAATAGGGGTCGTCAACAACCGGCGTAAAAAAATCAACCGTTTGCACAATGGCGGTTTCACTATTGATGAGATAAACCGCAGCATCATCGGAAGTGTCGTTGCCAACAAGCACGTTTTTATCGAAACAGACGGGCAAATCTTTCAAAACCTGCTCCAGATATTGCGGCCTGATTTTACAGGCACAGCCCATTCCATGCGTAAAATGGGTGAGTTTTATTTCGCCGGTAAAAATCCTGGCGGCGTTTTCGTTCTCAGCGTTTTTTGGTTTGAGACGATTGACAGCATTCAAAATTATTCCGGTGGCCTCATCAATTTCGGTGGCT
>CAIYZW010000679.1 GCA_903930725.1 uncultured Bacteroidota bacterium | reverse complement strand
GTGTAGGCTTTAAAGATTTCAAATTCCTTTTGTGCCAGCGGTGTCGGGATGAAATCGCAGGTATTAAGCCTGGCCAGAGGTCCAACGCGATACCAGCCATTTTCGGCGCCAAGATTTATGAGGTAAGGAAACTTCATATAACTCCAGTTCTTAACATCTTCTTCGATGTAGTTAAGATAATCCTGGTAATCAATGTCATCTAGGATTTTCTTGCCTTCCGAATCAACAGCTCTCAACACGCCGTGATAGAGATCCATGGCGCCGTCTTTTCTAACCAAACTCATGTGGCTTGATGGAAAGGCACCAAAAGCATCAATCAAATCCTTGTTGGCTTTGTGATAATCTTTAAAAAGGTCAACAGCAGCTTGTGCCCAATCAACCATTTTTTCGATATTCATCGGGTCGGCACCATGAAGGAATGTATCCCGCTCTTCGATGGATAAATTTTTGTTAATACCACCGGGAATAGCGCCTGTTCCATGGATTTTCTTACCAGCAGTAGCTTTAATGATTTCCTGGCCAAATTTACGCATCATCACACCTTGTACGGCGAGGTCTTTATGTTTCAAGGCAACGCCAATCACGTTTCTCATCAACGGGTCGCTATCAATGCCAAAAAGCAGGTCGGGCGAAGCAAGATGGAAAAAATGCAGTGCATGCGACTGGAACATTTGGCCATAATGCATCAGGCGGCGCATTTTTTCGCCGGTAGGAGTAAGGCCATCACCTGTTCCTGCACCAACAATTACATCGAGCGCTTTGGCTGCCGCCAGGTGGTGGCTTACCGGGCAAATTCCGCAAAGCCGCTGAACGAGCACGGGAGCTTCCCAATAAGGCCTGCCCTGCACAAATCTTTCGAAACCGCGGAATTCGACAATGTGAAGACGGGTTTGCCGTACATTTCCTTTGTCGTCGAGATGAATGGTAACCTTACCATGGCCTTCAACCCTGGTTACAGGTTCTATTGTTATTTTCTGTCCCATTGTTTTATTTTTAAAATTAATCGAATTTTACAACTTCATAAGGTAATTTAAGCTCGTCTCCGGTGACCAAAGCAACAAGTGCGTTCCAGATTAACTCGGCGCTTGGCGGGCATCCGGGAAGGTAATAATCAATTTTCACGATTTCGTGGCAAGGATAAACCCTGTCTAAAATCATTGGGAGTTCGTCATCGTTGGGCATGATGTGTTTTTTGTTTCGTCCTACCGACGGGCCATTCAGATAAGCTTCGTCGAGACATTCCTGGATAGGAATTCCATTGCGCAAAGCAGGAAGTCCGCCCATGATAGCACATTCGCCAACGGAAACAAGGATTTTACAATTTTTACGGAAATCTTTCAGCACGTGGATATTCTCACTGTTGCAGCATCCGCCTTCAATCAGGCCAATGTCGCACATTTTGGTGAACTTTTTAATGTCGTCAATTGGCGATTTGTGAAACTCCACAAGCTCGATCAGATCGAGGATTCTTTCGTCAATATCCAAAACCGACATGTGACAGCCGAAACAACCGGCCAAAGATGTTGTGGCAACTATAGGTTTACTCATTTTTATATCTCCTTAAATTTTAATTTTTTCGACATCGCTTCCAATGGCAACATGATCGTATTTGCGTTTTCCAATCGGAATCTGGTAGCCCTTTTCCCTGAGGAGTATTGCGCCAACCGGGCAGATTTCGGCAGCATTTACAGCCATGTCGTCAGTAAATTTATCGCCCATTTCGGGGTCAACATTTATCTCGAGATGTAAACCGCGTTTCTTAAATGCAAAAACCGTTTTGCCTTCATCGGTTTTTATTGTCCTGATGCAGCGTTTGCAAAGGATGCAGCGGTTATGATCTTTGATAATTTTTGGATTTGAGGCATCAATCTCTCTGACTGGGAAATTGTACGGGAAGCGTGGAACCATCATTTTAAAACGATAGCCAAGCGCCTGAAGTTCGCAGTTTCCGCTCTTTTCGCACGAAGGGCAGAAATGGTTTCCTTCGACAAATAATACCTCAACAATTGCTTTTCGGATGTCGTTAATTTCGGGAATGTTATTTTCGATTTCCATCCCGTCGGTGATTGGTGTTGTGCACGAAGTCATCGGGCGGCCATTTACCAGGACTGTGCAGATACGGCACGAGCCTCTTGGCTTAACTCCCCTGATATTGCAGAGTGTCGGAATATAAATTCCGTTTTCGCGGGCAGCTTCAACGATGTAGGTGCCGGTTTCGGCCATACACTCAACACCATCAATTTTAAATTTTACTAATGTGCTCATATTATGAATTTTACTATTTTCTGATTTGATTAAAGGTTAATTTAATGTTGGAATTCTTCCGGCTGCAATGCACGATTCTTTAACGGCCGAAGCCATATCAAAAGCACTGTCAAAATCCTTATCTTTCTGGATTTTCTCTTCATACAGATGGCGGAAATTCTTAATACTGGTCAGTATCGGATTTCCGGCTGTTTGGCCAAGTCCGCAACGACTTACTTTCAGAATTTTGCCCCAGGCAACGAGGTCATCAATGTCCTTTTTAACACCGCGGGCATCGAGGATTTTCTCTAATTTATTTTTCATCAGGTAAGTTATGTTGCGGCAGGTTGAGCATGAACCGCAGGATTCTTCGATGAAAAATTCGGTGAAATTCAGCACAATGTCAGTCAGGATGTCACGCTGCTGGCCAATGATAATGAGCGATCCACCAGTTGCAAGGTCGGCAAAACAAACAGTCCTTTTAAATTCGGCCGAGCTTATAATTGAACCCGAAGGCCCTCCAACCTGAACGGCTTGTACCTGTTTTTCGTCGGCACCAACCATCTCAAGAATATCGTTAACCGTAAAACCCCATTCCACTTCGTAAACGCCCGGATATTTGCAATCGCCCGAAACACTCAGCAATTTGGTTCCTGTCGAATCTTTGGTTCCAAAATTCCGGTACCATTCGCCACCATTGAGCAAAACTTTAACTGCAGCGCAGAGTGTTTCAACATTATTTACAACAGTTGGCATATCGAGATAACCTTTTTCGACGGGGAATGGAGGCCTGTCGCGTGGTTCGCCACGTTTTCCTTCAGCCGATTCGATAAGTGCTGATTCCTCACCACAAACGTAAGCTCCGGCTCCAAACTGGATTCGGATATCAAAATCAAAACCTTTGATTCCTCCAATATCTTTGCCCAGCAAATTGCGGTCGCGGGCACCTTGCAGCAGGTTTTCGAGGTATTTCTGCAAATACTTGTATTCATGCCTTACATAAACGATTCCTTCCTGTGCACCAACAGCGTATCCGGCGATTACCATGCCTTCGAAGAGCAATTTTGGTCGCTCGGTGAGGATAACCCTGTCTTTAAAAGTTCCTGGCTCACCTTCATCGGCATTGCAAAAGATATATTTCTTTTCACCCTTTGCCTTACGGCAGAATTCCCATTTTAAACCTGTTGGGAAGCCAGCACCACCACGGCCACGGATGTTGGATTTCTTGATTTCTTCAATAACCTGCTCAGGCGACATCTGAGGTAGTTTTTTCCAGATTACAATGCCCGGAGTATAATCTTCGGACAAAATCGGGCCTTTTTTGCGGATGTTATTTACAACCACCGATTTGATGAGTTCGTTCCGGTTTTCACCATCACCATAAGCAGCAGTGAACATGTCATCGAGAGGCCTGCCAGCCTTGATATCACGAACAATTTCCTTAACTCTGAACGGAGTGAGGTTCGTAAAAACCTGCCCGTTGATAAGTGCGGCAGGTTCCTGGTCGTTCATCCCGATACAGGCTGTGTCGAATAAGCCGATCAATCCGTCGGGGGTGACTTCTCCAAATTTGATTCCTGTTTCATTTTCAAAAGTTTCCTTAACTTTTTGACGGCCCATCATGTTGGCCACGGCACTGTCGTTAAGGTAAACCGCAAATTTTCCGGTTGGTTTATCCGAAAAGAAATGGTAAAACGACATTGTCTGCTCCACGTCAACATGAGAAATATCCAAAGCATTGGCAATTTGAGTAATTGTTGCTTTTGGAATGTAACCACGCTCTGATTGAACATCAATAAGGATGTCCATTAGCCTGGTTTTATCCTTATTGTACTTTTCGATGATGTTCTGTACGCTTGTTGCCATAAAATTTTTTGATTAATGTTAATACAATCGAAGATTTGAAATTCAATTTATTACGTTGATATTGTTCTATTTAAATATGAAACATTTTGTATTGTGAAAAAATTAACAATGCAAAACTAATCCTTAATTGTGTTCAACCAATAATCGTTTAAAATTTAGAAGAATTTTAAATAAAAATATTATTTGATTGTACTTTAAAACCCCGTCGGGTGGTACGCATACCAACGGGTTTGGCTAAC
Source organism: uncultured Bacteroidota bacterium (assembly GCA_903930725.1). GTDB lineage: Bacteria > Bacteroidota > Bacteroidia > Bacteroidales > 4484-276 > CAJATL01. The sequence continues at coordinate 1,838 of CAIYZW010000679.1, read as the reverse complement.
CTGGCGGTGTCTGAAATGCCGCCGGTGTTTTTTCAAGTGTTAAAACCCCAGTCGGGTGCCGCTCACACCAACGGGTTTTGGATAACCCGGCAGAGTCTGTAAGACCCGCCGGTGTTTTATTAATAATCCGTTATTTTTATTCAATAATCATTTTTTCAATGTTATTCGAATCATGTTTGATCCGGTGAAACTCAATAAATTCGGATTTGGAGTTAAACCATCCAATCACTTTGTCACGGTTCAATTTTGTGGGTTTAATTGAGAGGATTGTCAAATATGACGACCAGGGATAATCCAAAATAAAGTCAAAAAAACAATGGTGAACAGGATTGTAGTGAATATAATACACCAATTGCTTAAAATAATGTTCATTATTTACATGCAATCACCTGAATGGCGATTCGAACAAACTTCCGGTTCGATGAAATTTGTGATTATTGGATTTGGTGTAAGCATTAAAAAGATTACCAAGCTGTTATGTTGGATTGTATTTTTTCTTTTCGGAGTAAACAATTTGTATCTTTCCTTCTTTGGGTTTTATAAAACCAATCTCTTCAGTAGGAAGTATTCGAACCAGAACTGGAAAGTGATTTTTCATCAGTACCCATGCGAAAGTTTCTGCTACCGTAGTAAAATTAGTGTACATTAGTCTGTTCAGTCAAATCAGTGTCCCATTTTTTCTCAGCTTTAGCTGCCATTGTCTTTCATTATGTTAAAATCAAAAATCAGTGTACATCTGTCGAATCAGTCAAATCAGTGTACCATTTCTTCCCAGCTTTAGCTACCTGTAGTAAAGGAAGTAAGGATATATCAACATTATAAGATATTTATAGTTGTACCGAAGCTGTACAGTAACTGTTTAGTAATTGTACCATTGATAATTTAGCCTTAATACGGAGTCTGATTAGAGCCTGAACAAGTCAATGCCATCAAAAACATCCGATACATTTTGATAAGGCCATTTTTTAACTATTTTCGACGTCTGAAAAATTAAAGAAATGAGGTATTTTATCAGGTTTTCGTTTGATGGAGCGGCATATCATGGCTGGCAGATGCAGGAAAATGCAGTTACTGTCCAGTCGAAGATGGTGGAGGCGCTGCGTTTTAAAGCTGGTGTGGATGAAATTTTAACAGGCTGTGGCCGCACCGATACCGGCGTTCATGCAAGTGAATTTTATGCCCATTTTGATGTTGATAAAACCTTAAATGCTGCAGCAAGTGAAAGGTTGGTTTTTGAGTTAAACCGCTTTTTGCCAAACGATATTGCCGTACAATCTGTTTTCCCGGTTAAACCGGATGCCCATGCCCGTTTCAGCGCTATTTCGCGAACATACAAATATTATATTTCCAAAGAAAAAGACCCTTTTTTGCACAACTTTTCATGGTTCATTTTTGGCGGTCTGGATGTTGAAATGATGAATGAAGCAGCAAAACTGCTTTTTAAGTACGACGATTTTACCAGTTTTTCAAAGCTTCATACCGACGTAAAGACGAACAATTGCAAGGTTTTACAAGCCGAATTTACGGAGGAGGCCGGAAAATTAGTTTTTACCATCACCGCCGACCGCTTTTTAAGGAACATGGTCAGAGCCATTGTCGGAACATTAATTAAGGTGGGCAGGCATCAAAAAACTACTGATGATTTTGTACGAATTATCGAAGGAAAAAATCGTGGATTGGCAGGTTTTTCGGCTCCTGCACAGGGTTTATTCCTTCATTCGGTGGTTTATGACTGGTCCGGGATTTTGATAGCTGAATGATTGTTTTCGTGAAATTGAAAAAAAGCATCAAAAATTTTTTTGTACAGGCAATTTATTTTTAAAAATAATGTTTCGGCT
>CAIYZW010000678.1 GCA_903930725.1 uncultured Bacteroidota bacterium | reverse complement strand
TGGGGACTGGGTTACCAGATTCCGTTTGGCTATTCCAAAAAACGATAAAGATTCTTCGATTATAAAAACCTCTTTTGTTATCGAAACCACAAATTAGGTAATATCAGCATTGTCGGACTTTCAAGAAAAGAGAGACCTCGATCGACAAAATCATGCAAATATGTCGGGTGAGGGACAGTTTAAACAAAATTTAAGGTTGAGTTCAAAGGCCGTGAATAAACTCATCCAGGGTTTCTTCGGTTTTAAGGGTAATTTTTTTGCGCAAACGATACCTGTGCGTATTTACCGATTCCGGGGTGATGTTCATCAGGCGGGCAATTTCCTTGGTTCCCATATTTAGTTTTATGTAGGCGCAAAGCTGAAGGTCGGTTTGCGTAAACCCCGAATTAGCCTCGCGAAGCTTTACAAAAAACGATTTATGGATGGATTCGAAGTGTACCCTGAATTGTTCCCACTGATTTTCGACATCGGTTTGCCGGTTTATTTCACGAATGATTTCTTTAATTTTTTCATTTTCATCCTGTGAACCATTTATCCTGACTTGTTCCGCCATTTTACGGAGGTTTTCAAAAACTTCATTTTTATTGGCAATCAGCAAGGTAGCAGAGGTTAATTCGTGGTTCTTTTGCTCGATACTTTGTAATTGAAGCTTTTTGATTTCTTCTTCGGCAAACAAAACTTCCTGAAGGTGGTGGTTCTGTTTTTCGATCTGGTCAATTTTCAACCTGTTCAGTTCGGCTTCCTTCTCATATAAAATCCGGCTTTGTTGCAACGACTTCCTCTTAAGGCTGAATGCATAAAACAACGATCCCGAAAGTATGATCAAAGCAATAATCAGCGTAAGCAAAAACCGCTGGTTTCTTTCTTTAATCAGAATATCTTTGGTGAGCAATCGGTTTTCGTTTTCCTTTTTTCCGGTTTCGTAACGGATTTCAAATTCGTTGATTTGGCGGGCACTGGCTTCCGAAAAAACCGAATCTTCGGCAACTTTATAAGTTTCGAAATATTCAAGGGCATCCTTATAGTTTTTATGTTTTTTGTTTAATAAATAAAGGCTTTTTGCAGCATCGCTGATGGTTGGTTTTAAATTGATTTTACAGGCAATGGCGAGGCTTTCGGTGTAACATTTTCTGGCATTCGAAAAATCATTCATTTTTTCATACGTATCGCCCATATTTTCGAGAATAATGGCAACCTGATATTCAACATTGAGCATGCGGAAGGTTGTGAGCGCCTCATCAAAATATTCGATGGCTTTTGGATAGTTGTTCAGCGATATAAATGCAAGCCCAAGTCCCTGCAACCTGATGGCAATTTTTTGGGTCGCGTTCATTTCACGGTCAATGGCAAGTGCGCTGTTTAAATATTCGATAGATTCTGCTGTTTTGCCCCAGGCCAGATAAACCTGTGCGATGTTGCTCAGCCGGATTGACAATTTATGCCGGTTGCCAAGTTTTTCGTCAATTTCGAGCGCTTTGTTAAAAAATTCGATGGCTTTGTCGTAATTCTTCCAGGCCCGGTAAACCATCCCGATATTGTTGTAATCGGTGGCCATATCCGATTGGCTCCCCATCATTTTATCAAGCTCCAGCGTTTGATTAAAGGCCTCAATGGCTTCGCCATATAGCCCCGTCATTTTGTAGGAAACCCCGATGTTTGAAAGGTTTGAAGCAATTTCAAGCGTGTCGTTCAGCGATCGGCTTATTGTTAAAGCACGCTGTGAATATTCAAGCGCTTTATCGAATAATCCCAGTTCCTGAAATGCAAACCCGGCATCGCTCAACCTGCGCGCCAACGAATCGGGCCTGGGGTTTGACAGCATTTCTTCGGTTTCGGCCGACTCGGAATATTTCATGGCCGAGGCTTTCAGGCTATCGAGTTCAAACAAAGCATCACCCTCCATTTTGAGCGCATCACTTAATAGTTCCAGCGAATTTATACTTCTTGCAAGGATTTCGGCCTGATGCGCAAATTCAAGCGATTTTTCAGGATCATCGGACATAAACTTTCGTGAAAAATTTATAAAAAGATTTGCCCGGTCTTTTCCGGTGGTGGCATTTATGGCTTTAACAATGCTGTCTTCGGTTAATCCGGCAGCATGAGCCACAAAGGAGGTTGCTAAAAACAGGGAACCCAAAAACACAATAACAGAAATTAATATGTTGATATTAAATGATTTCACATACACACGTTTATCCGGATTGCTGCATTTAATCATAAAAACCTCCTTGTTTATTACGGGTTGAAATTAGGTTAATTCCTGATAACAGAAAATATTAAAAAAACCACATTTTCTGGTTTTGCCTTACTTTTGCAACCAATCGTATTTTAATGAAAATGAAAAACTACATTTTAATCTTTTTTACTTGCGTTTCGCTGATGCTCATTTCGGTAAATGTAAATGCGCAATATTGGTGGTGGCCAAATCATCAGTTGATTCCTACGCAGGATAAAACTTCCAATCTTTGCTTAATTAGTGGTAATTCTGCCTGGGAATATCAGGTTGATTCGGCTACAACGGCCATTTATTATCGCGTTATCGGTTCTGAGCCGGTTTGCCTCCTTTCTACACCTGGCGTAAAATACACCAATCCAAAAATATCGGAAGGGTGGCCACATGTATGGATGTTTTTTGAGACAAACATAAATGGCAACTCCGATATTTACGTAATCGTTATTGACGAGTTTGGAAATTCTGTTGGTGAAATGCAGCCTCTTGTAACAAGTCCGGCCAACGATCATGATTTTTGTTACAATCTTTACTGCTGGCAATGCCATGCAGCCTGGCTGGAGGAAGAAACCTTAAAAACAGGGTTGCTTAACCAGAATAATAATCAGTTTTCGGTTTCTGATATTGAAACCCTGGATTCGTTGAATTGTTCCAGCCCGGCCTGGTTTGAAACGTTGTTGTGGATTAAACACAACGATTTTTTTGATGTTATCAAAAGTGCAACCCACGAAGTTTCGGGCTGGACCGAGCCTGTAAATATTGATACCGCTACTCAGATTACCAGCCTTAAAAATACCGACTGGTATTATACACTCTTGCAATGGACTTTCAAGGAAGACACAAGCTGGTTTATGAAAGATTATTTTTATGCGCCGGGCTACCCCAATAATTACAGCATTGTTCCTGATATTGTTTCGGATGAGGCTTTCGATTTTGATGTTTGCCATATTGGAAATGGCGTAAAAAACACCCGTTCGGGCGGTGATAATTTTTTTCAGGCTTATGTTAAAAACATTGATGGTTTTGATGAAGTATTCCTTAACACCGATGGTAATCTTGATTCGTATTACAACTTTTCAAACATGGGCGTCAACTGCCGGAATCCACAATTTTTTACCGGCGAATATGCCGCTCCGAGCACCTTTTTCTTTTACCTTACCTGGGAAGCATTTGTTGACGGTTCGTGGCAAATTTATTATTCAAAAACGCCCATAACTTGGGGAGGTATCGAAGAAAACGAAAACAGCCTGATCAAAAACCTGGTAGTTTCGCCAAATCCTTTTATGGATGAATTTAACATCAGTTTTGATATCGAAAAACCAACCTCAATAATTATTGACCTCATTGATATTTATGGCCGCCAAATCGAAAATATTTTTTCAGGAAAATGTGATGGCGGACGTTTTTCGAAACCGATAAATCTTTCCGGAAACAGTTTTACAGGACCTTGTTTGGTAAAATTTAAAATCGAAGGAATGGATTCTTTTGTAAAGGTAATCAGGGTGAAGTAATTGGAACTTGACAGTCCATCCTTTGCCGGAAATTAGTTTTGAAACCTGTTTTACGGGGAAAATTAATACTCTGAAAAATAACGGGAGCTAAATTCAAACCACCAAAAACCAATTGACTTTTTGCAGGATGAAAACCATTACTACACTTAAGAAAATTCGATTACATTTGTATTCGTTCAGATAATCATATTAATACAAATCCAACATCATGCAGATACAAATTCAAAAATGGGGAAATAGTCTGGCTATTTGTATCCCGGATGCTTTTGCAAAGGAAATAAATGCCGATCAGGGGTCATTTTTAGAATTATCAACCCTGGGTCAAAACCTTGTTCTTACTCTGGTTAACCGGCATGTTTATTCACTCGATACATTATTAAGCCAGGTCAACGAAGATAATCTTCATCAGGAAATGGATTTGGGTAATGAAGTTGGAAAAGAAATCTGGTGATGATAGAAACTTATTTTCCGGAAAGAGGCGACGTAATCTGGATTTACCTGAATCCACAATCAGGACACGAACAGACAGGCAGAAGGCCTGCTCTGGTAATTTCACCTGTAACTTATAATTTTAAAGTCGGTCTGGCTTTGTTGTGTCCAATTACAAATCAAAAAAAAGGATATCCTTTTGAAGTTGACATTCCTCAGAATATGCCAATTTCAGGAGTAATTCTTTCCGATCAGATCAAATGCGTTGATTGGAAAGCCAGAAACGCAGATTTTATCTGTAAGCTTGATTCTACAATCATCGGGGAAGTGTTAAATAAACTAAGCACCTTGATTTCGATCTAAATATTCAAAATACAACCAAAAGAAATTCCTACCGGGAATATTTCAGCTTTTAGCTTAAAAATTCATCTCATTTTTATGAAAATTGCAATTATCGGATTTGGCGCGGCGGCCATAGGTTTTATCGAAAGGGTTAAAAACTCCAACATCGAAATCCATGTTTTTGAGAAAAGTAAAGACATTTATTCGTCGAGTATTTCGGGAATACGTGCTGATGGAAAACTCTTTGTGTCCAAAGAAATGGGCGGTGACCTGGACATTGACCTTGACCTCCAGAAGCAGTTGGTTGATTTCTGGATTTCAAAAACGGGTAATGGAAATTATGAAACCGGCAGCTCTTTTTCGAACATGGATTATTATAAACAGTTTTACAGCAAAGGCTTTCTGCCCATCCATTCCGATTTTTACCACCTCGGCACCGACCAGCTCAAACAGATACTTTTCAATATTTACGAGGAATACAGATCTCTGCCCAATATCCATTTTCATTTCGAAAGCCCGGTAAGCCAGGTTAATATTGAAGGCGAAACCGTGACACTCGACTACGACGGGGCTTTTGATAAAGTTTATGTTGCCGTCGGGCGAAGTGGCCACGCGCTCATCAAAGCCATCATCAAAAAGTACCCGCAAATCGTGCTCGACAGCACCAAAGTTGACATCGGCATCCGTTTTGAATTGCCCAACCACATTGTCGAAGACCTCAACCGCGAGATGTACGAATTTAAAATAAAGTACAAAAGTAAAACCGGCTATATGGTGCGGACCTTTTGTAACAACCCTTCGGGCTATGTTGTAACCGAAAATTATGGCGATTTTACGACGGTGAACGGTCATGCCAAAATCAAAGAAAAAAGCAAGAATACCAATTTCGCCATTCTCACAACGGTGCAATTAACAGAGCCATTCAACGATCCCATCGGTTATGGCGCAAACATCGCTCAACTATCGAATATGCTGGGTGGCAAAAGAGTGATTTTACAGACTTACAGCCATTTTAAGGACTCGAAACGCACCAAAAATCTTTACCGTGTTAAGCCAACTTTGGACGAAAAAAAATATATCCTCGGCGACATCAACCTGGCTTATCCACGCCGGATTATTGAAAGCATTATTGATTTTGTCGAAAACCTGGATTTGGTAGTTCCGGGCGTGGCTCATCCCGACAACCTGGTTTATGCACCCGAAATCAAGTTTTACTCGAATGCGCTCAACAACGAGGAATTCAAAAACCTGAAATTTATTGGGGATTGCTCTGGATTTACCCGCTCAATTATTTATGCCACAGCCCACGGATACATGATGGGGGAGGAGATTTTGGGGGATTGATGATTTATATAAGTCGCTAAGCGCTTAGCGCAGAGCGCTCTGCCCTTTATGATTTGAGATTTGGGATTTTTGATTCGTTGGTGCACCGCTATCAAATCTTACTCAAATCAATCTCAAAATTTACAGGTTTTTCCATGGTGCTGCAATGTAAAACACATTGCTCACAAACTGAAAGCTCGCCCCTGAGGCGCTTTTTAACCATGTCATCAATGCGGATTTTGAGTGGCTCGATTTTGATGTGATTGATGATTTCGGCGGCAAAAGCGTACATCAAAAGCATCCTCGAATTTTCGATGCTGATGCCTCTGGAACGAAGATAAAACATTGCAGTTTCGTCGAGCTGGCCTACCGTTGCACCGTGGCTGCATTTAACATCGTCGGCATAAATCTCCAGGAAAGGCTGCGAATTTACCGTGGCTTTGTCGGTGAGCAGAATATTTTTATTGTTTTGGTAAGCGTTGGTTTTCTGGGCATCCGGCCTCACCAGGATATGCCCGTTGAAAACTGCGCGGGCGCTGTCGTCAACAATTCCTTTGAAAAGCTCGCTGCTCTGGCAGTTTGGGAAGGCATGATCCACAAAAACCTGGTTATCCACATGCTGGAATTTATCAACCAGATAAACCCCGAGGATGTTGGCTTCGCAGTTTTCGCCGTTCATCCGCACATAATTTTCGTTGCGGATAATGCCGCCATTAAGCGTGATGCAGTTGGTCGAAAGCCGTGAATCGCGTTCCTGATGAAAAAACAACGAATTTATCAGCGTGGCAACGTCGTTTTTATTCTGAAGTTTGTAATGATCCAACGAAGCATTTTCGCCAATAAAAACCTCGGTAACTGTGTTGATGAGGCTGCGCTGATGATCAACAGAATCGTCGCATTGAACCAACTGGAGGCTGCTGTTTTTGCCAAGAATTACCAGATTATGATTCTGAACAAAAATATTTTGGTCGTGATGGATGATATTAACAATCTGGATGGGCATTTTAACCTGCACATTATCCGGCACATAAATAAAAACACCATCACAGGCAAAAGCATTATTCAATGCCACAAAACCGCTTTTTTCGTTGTCGGCATAACGGCCAAAATGCTGGTCGAAGAGATCAGGAAATTCTTTTTGTGCCACGGCCAGGCTGCCAACAATCACGCCATCGGCATGTTTTTTTATGCCACCGTTTTCCGAAATATACCAACCATTAAGTTGGGAAATCATGTCGGTTTCGAGGTGCGGAATATTGCACTGGAAAATCCTGGCAAGATCAATTCCCTTTTGAAAAGTCGGCTCAAAATAATAGTTGTAGTCGGCCTGAAGCGCTTTTTTCAGATCGGTGTTACGCCATTTCTCATCTTTTGTATCCGGGAAACCGAGCCTTTTAAATACTTCCAGCGCTTTTTTGCGACGGTCAGTTATTTCCGGGGTATCAGATTTAAAAATCAGATCGTGGTTGTCGTCAAACAATTTCACCATCTGAGTGGCGAGCGAAATATCTTTTGTGAGTACTTCCATAATTGTTAAACCTCTGATTTTAACCAGTCGTAGCCTTTTGCTTCCAGTTCGAGCGCGAGTTCTTTACCGCCGGTTTTAACGATTTTCCCTTCAAAAAGAACATGAACAAAATCGGGGACAATAAAATCGAGCAAACGCTGGTAATGCGTTATGACGATGGTAGCGTTTTCATCGCTCCGGAGGGCAGTTACGCCGTTGGCAACAATTTTCAGCGCGTCGATGTCGAGGCCGGAATCGGTTTCATCCAAAATGGCGAGTTCGGGTTGGAGCATTGCCATTTGGAAAATCTCATTCTTTTTCTTTTCGCCACCCGAAAAACCTTCGTTAACCGAGCGGTTCGTGAGTTTACTCTGGATGCCGACCAGTTTTTTAGCTTCTTCCATTTTTTTGAGAAAATCGCCAGCCGAAATCTGTGGCAAGCCTTTATACTGCCTGATTTCGTTAACGGCGGTGCGCATAAAATTGGTGATGCTAACCCCGGGAATCTCAACCGGATATTGGAAGCCGAGAAAAATCCCTTCGCGGGCACGGTCTTCGATGGGAAGATCAAGCAGGTTTTTGCCTTTGTAGGTGATTTCGCCTTCGGTAATATCGTAAATTCCTTCCCTCCCGGCGATAACTCCCGCCAGTGTTGATTTTCCGGTTCCGTTAGGTCCCATGATGGCGTGAACTTCGCCGGCATGAATTTCGAGATCCAGGCCTTTTATAATTTCCCGCCCGTTAATAGCGACATGCAAATTCTTTATTGATAACATAAATTTATTTTTTTACCACGGAGGCACGGAGGGCACAGAGTTTTGTTTTTTAAGATATTCTCTGTGTTTTTCTGTGTTCTCCGTAT
>CAIYZW010000677.1 GCA_903930725.1 uncultured Bacteroidota bacterium | reverse complement strand
GGCAAGGTATTGGCACGGCCATTACGCAAGCCATCGTTGACGAATTTAAACGAAGGAATTGCAGTTCGGTGCTACTGATTGCCACCAACAACGGCATGCCTGTTTATTATAAACTGGGTTTTAAAACAAGCCTGAACTACAGTTTTTACAGATGTCCTTTCCCTTTGGATTTTAATGAAGACGGCCATATCCGAAAAATCAGGAAAACCGATTTTGAGAAAATTCTCGCTTTGGACAGATTTGCAACAGGCGAAGACAGACGGATGTTTTTATCAAAATTCATATTATCGGGTTGGGGTTTTTACAAAAACGGGATGCAAGGGTTTTATCTGCCCGATTTTGGAGCAGGATACATTGCCGCCGAAAATGCTGAGGCTGGTTTGAGTCTGCTAAGGTTCAAGCTATCGAAGCCTGGACAAATTGTTGTTATCCCCGAAGTGAACTTTACTGCTTCCGGTTTCCTCGAAGAGATCGGCTGTGTTGAAACAACCATCGCTCCCCGGATGTATCTCGGTCAGGAAACTTCCTGGCATCCCGAAATGATTTTTTCCAGAGCCGCCGGGTATTGCGGCTAAGAAGTTGGCAGTAGGCAGTGACCAGTCAGCAGCAGGCAGTGTGATCAGTCAATAATTGGCAATTATATGTTGGTGGTTTTAATAAAACAACTATTTTCCATTGATTTTGAATGCCTTTTATCTGTCCAGCTGACTGCTGGCGACCGCAAACTGCCCACTGGCGACTGGAGACCGGCGACTGCCGACTGCTGAATTCCCGCTTTATTCTTAATACTTTCTGCAAACCTCAAACAGTGCTTCTACCAATTTTTTATCGTCGCAAAAATGGCAATGAACCTGGTTTCGCTGTTCAAAATATTTCCCTGTCACACCTTCCAATTCGTTTGCTATTGCTGCCCAAACAGGTGTGTCTGCGCCCTGATCGGGAGTTTGACTTCCACCAAAACCGAGATCATTGCTCAATTTGGAATTTACATCACCTGGATGAACGGCATTTACAGTGATGCCGTCGTTTTTAAGCCTTTCGGCGAAAGCTGCGGTGAGCATTCGGTCGGCTTGCTTGGATTGGCGATAAATGGTGTTGTTGTTGTAAGGCCGGTTTTTACATTCCAGATCGTCAATGTCCATATCACCGGCCCAGTAGCTGGCAACATTTATAATCCTTGGTTTGGTAGCTTGTTTGAGGAAAGGTTTGAAAAATTCTATCATCCGGAAATAGCCTAAAACATTGGTCGCAAACTGCATTTCGATGCCTTCGGGTGTTTTTTCCAAACCCCGTGGGGTTGTGGCGGCATTGTTAATCAGCACATCGAGCGGGCCGGTCCAGTTTTCGGCAAGTTTTATAATTTCTGATTTTCGGCTAAGATCGGCAATTAAAAAGTTAACATCCGGATTTCCGGTTGCGGTGATAATTTCATCAACGACTTTTCTGGCTTTTGTTTCGTCGCGGGCAACGATAGTTACTTTGACGCCATGACCAGCCATCTGCCTGGCGATAGCTTTACCAATTGCTCCGGTGGCTCCGGTTATGATGGCAGTTTTTTTATCTTCCATTATTGTTTTCATTATTTGTGAAATATTTTGCGCTCTGTTACCAATGAAAACGATGTTTTCCAGAAATTCGTTTCAAAACTGAACAGCGTATTCCTTTTCGAACCGTTTAAAAATAACTGGCAACACAGCATAATCCGGCCTCTATCAACGATACCTATTCAACAAAACCAACCTATATTTGTTAAGTCAATCAGAGGATTAATTAGTAGTCATTTTTTGAGACCGAAACATGGTGAAAATAATAATTAAGCTGGTATTTCTTGTGGCATTTACCTTCACGTTTTTGCCTGTAAGCGCATATCAGGACACAATTAGTTTTAGTAAACGGATTTCATCCTCAAATGATGATGTCGAAGAATCAGAGGATGGATCGTTCATTTACAGGAACAGCTCTGACCTTGAATTAGTGTATGATAGCTACAACAGTCAGGGTAACCAGGTGGTCGGGATGAGGTTTACCGGGATTACTATTCCGGCTGGTGCCGAAATTATCCATGCTTATCTTCAGTTTACGGTTGACGCGATTTCAACATCACCAACAAATCTGATGATTTTTGGGGAACTGAGTACTAATTCTCAATCATTTTCAACGGCTCCTTTTAATGTGAGTTCCAGGCAAACTACAACAGCGCAGGTATCCTGGGAAAATATCCATGTTTGGTCAACCGTCGGTGTTTCAGGAGTTGACCAGAGGACACCCAACCTGAGTCCGATTTTTTCCGAAATAACGCATCAGCAAGGCTGGGCTTCGGGGAATCCCATTTCGATTATTGTGAAAGGCACCGGAAAACGTGAGGCAGTAGCTTTTGACGGATCATCACAAAGTGCACCGATTTTGGTGGTAGAATACAGCATAGAGGCGTATGCGAACGATCTTTCATTGAGCGACATCATTAACCCCGCCGAAATAGTTTTTCCTTCTGCCATTTCCTCGGTTCGGGTTTGCATTAAAAATGTGGGATATTCTCCACAAAATAATTTTGAAGTTTATTATTCTCTCAACCAGGCAGCTCTGGTTGCTGAAGCCATTTCCGGAATAAATATCAATCCTGGCGACAGCCTGATTTATGAGTTTAATTCGCCAATTGATCTTTCGGTTAATGGAGAATATCTGCTTGAGGCAGGGGTACTTTTGCAAGATGATTTAAACAACCTGAATGATCTTCTCCAAAAAGCATTTATTGTCGAAATGGCCAGGGTTGAAAATATCCATTGGGGAAGTATCCATAACACATTAAACGGATTGACTATAAGCTGGAAAAGCCCCGGAAACAGCGATAGCCTTGTCTGGGGTTACACCAACCAATATTTGAATGGGAAATTCCCGGCACTTAAGCACAGCGGATATTCCCAAAACTTTTTTGATTTTACATTTCCTGTGGTTCTTCCTTCTTCCGAAATTCATTATTCGGTTTACAACTCTTCCGGCCAGGGCTGGACAAATGATAAAGTATTTTATACCTCGGTTGACACCCTGCAGGATCATTTTTCGTTTACCGTTGCCGGCGATAGCAGAACTTTTATGGAGAATTGGAAAAGTGTTGCCGACGCCATGCCACACTCCGATTTTACATTATTCTTAGGTGATATGGTTGAGTCGGGAAGTTTGGGAACGCTGTGGGACGAATGGATGGATTTTGGCAAAAACCACATTCAAAATAACCTGATGTTTTATGAGTATGGAAACCATGATGTTGGTAACAATAACTATGAAAAAGTTTTTGTGCTTCCACAAAATCCATCATCAACCGAATTATACTACTCATTTACTTTTGGAAATGCAGTTTTTATTTGTCTTAATACGCAGAATGCCGCGGACGAAACCCAGTACAACTGGCTGATCAATACCCTCGAATCAAATCAGGATAAAGTCTGGAAAGTGGTGAGCATTCATAAACCTTTTTACTCATGTGGCGGTCATGAAAACGAAATGAATGGCTATTTCGATACCTGGTGGAAGGCTTTTGACGATTATGGCGTGGATCTGATTTTCGCAGGTCATGCACACAACTATCAGCGAACAAAGCCCATCAACAGAAATATCAGCACTTCCGGGCCTGTGCAGGAATATGGAAGTTTGCCCGGCCAGGGCAGATGCCAGATTATTTCGGGTGGGGCAGGTGCACCCTTGTATAATGTTTATCCAAATAATTGGTTTGCAAATGCACAGGCCATTCTGAATTATGGTGTTATCGAAATTAACGGCAATGTTTTTAACTTTAAAGCCTATGATAATTTTCAGCAGAAGATTGATGAAGTAACAATTAACAAGGATTATTATTCTTTCGAAATTCCTGAAGGTTGGAGCGGTTTTTCTACTTTTCAGGATGTTATAAATCCAAATGTGGTGGATATGTTCGATTCTGTGGCCAATAAACTGATAGTTTTAAGCGATTTTGAACATCTTTACTGGCCTGGAACCAACACAAATACTTAT
>CAIYZW010000676.1 GCA_903930725.1 uncultured Bacteroidota bacterium | reverse complement strand
TTAAACATGGCGAGCGCAATGTTTTGAACGGATCCGACCGAACAAACGCAGCCTTCGCGGTAAAAACCAAAATACGCCAGCGAAAAAACCGAAAGCCAGAAAATACCTCGGCGGGAACGTTTTTTAATCACCAGCCAGCTTGCCGCCGAAAGACTTGCCATCAGCACAAAAACATCAAACCACTGCATCAATGCGGCCCTGGGCTCCGGCGTTAATGTTGGCGGCTGTTGTTGGCCATTTTCAAACTCAGGTTTGGGAAAGCGTTGTGAAAAAGCATTTTCGACCTGAAACGTCAAAACAAACAAAAGCGAAAGCAGCAGGACAATTTTCTTCATTCGTCATCCTCCGCTGGTTTTACAAGTTTTTTGTTGCCAAAACCTTTGAATAAATATGGACTTTTTACGGGGACACGGCTGAATGCATCTGCCGGGCAAACCCGCGCTATCGCGCACTGGTTGCAGTTTTTGCAAAGATTGTGGCTCACCTGCAACTGAAGCGAGCCGTTGCCAAAAGCTTCGCAGCCTTTCACACATTTCCCACATCCGATGCACAGGTTTTCGATGATTTCGTATTCAAAAAAGGGCTCTTCTACAAATTTCCTTTTGATGGCGCTGGTAGGACAAAGCTGGTTTTCGGCAGCGGTGGTCAGCTGCTTTGTTTCGGGACGGAAAAACCCGCCACACAGGTCGCAATAGCCGCACATGGCGTAAACATGGATGCACTTTACCGCCGATGGTGTCATGATGCAGGAGGTGGCGCAGCGTCCGCACTGGATACATTTTGAAGCATCAAGCTGCCACACAAGTTCCTCAGCCGACAGGTTTTTCAGCAGCCCAAAACCCAGTCCTCCGATGCCAAGCACAATGGTGGCGCGGATTCCGTTGTTGAGGAATTTGCGGCGGTCAATTTTATTTCCTTCTTCGTGCTGCTCCATTTTTATTTGGTTTTTGACGAACCGGTTTGCAGTTGTGTTCTGGCTTCAGGGAGATTGCAGGAAGAAAGCCGGTTGCAGTTTTTGCAGGCAAAGTCGAAGTTACAGGCTTCGGCATTTCCGGGTTTTTCCCTGAAAATGAGGTAACCACTACCCAGCACCAAACCTCCGAGAAGGACTGTTCTGGCTGATGTTTTTAGAAATTCCCTGCGGTTGCACATCTAATTATTTATTTAAGAGTTCAGTCTAAAAAGCCGAAACCTAACAGGTTTTCAAAACCTGTTAGGTTTAATATCAATAAGTTACGATTTGATAAAAGCAAAAAATATCTTTCAAGACTGACTCATTTCTCAAAAATCCTTACAATTCCTTTTCCCGGATCTAAAACCAGAATACGGTCATGGCTATCGGTGGCGAGGTCGAGACCTCTTGTTCCTTCGATGAAACTTTCGGGGGCAGCAACCACGCATTTAAATTCGCCTGAAGGCAAATGAATTTTTACCCGTTCGATGCCTTTTTCGCTGGTTACAAACGAGCCATCCGACAAAAGTGCAATGTGCGAGGGGTTGCAGCAACCACTGAAGCCATCCGTTTGCATCGAGGTTTTACTCCAGGTCGAAATCATGTCTCCGTTTTGGTTGTAGGCTTCAAAGGCATGCCTGCCGGGATTTACAACCCAGAGCTCGCCATCACGGCCCAAAAGCAGATCGAAATACGGGCTTGGAACGATAAATCCCGGAATTCCTTTTAGGGTGTCCTTTTCGCCAATAGTCAGGGTTAGATTTCCCAGATGATCGAAACGGAAAACCTTTTTATTTCCGGCGTCGGCTACAAAAATGTATTTTTCGCTTATCCCGATGGAGGTGATGAAGGATGATTCATTAAAAGCTTCCCATTTTTTGATCAGTTTTCCGCTCTCATTCCAGATTTCGAGATGATTTTCGATGCCCAGAAAGATTTCCCCGGAAGGGCTTATCGCGATACATTGCCCAGGGTTTTCGGTTTGAAAATCAAAAACCGGTTTTCCATCTTTTTCAAAGCAAAAAACCTTGTTGTCGCCGGTTACAAAAATCCGGTCATCGCTGCTGGTGGCGATGCCTCTAAGTTCGGCGGCATCAGGTTTTATCTGAGCAGTTTCTTTGTAACAAAGGCTTGCTGAATCAGTCTTCCGGAAGTTTGAAATATCATAAACGTAAGGATTTTTCTGAGCAGATTCTTTACTCAAAAAGAAGTCCCAGGCCATAAACGCAATGGCTCCGAGGAACAGCAGGATCGAAAACAGGACAATTATCTTTTGTTTCATCATTAAAAAAATCTGGTTCAAAAATAGTGATTTAAAGTTTGTTGTTGAAACCTTGATTGGTTTCTAAATGCAAAATGTTGTAGAACCTTTTAAAATCGGCTGTTTTTGGGTGGGTTTTGGTTCTGTAAAACAAGGCGTCATCCGA
>CAIYZW010000675.1 GCA_903930725.1 uncultured Bacteroidota bacterium | reverse complement strand
CGAGACATTTTTTGAAGCACACATTTTTGGGCAGCCATCCACGGTAATGCAATCATTGCCTTCGATTTTTTCCTTTACTTCCTTATCACCGGTCACGATGTACGCGAGGCAAACCGTTTCTGCTTTTTCCGGACATAATTCAATGACCGTTTGTAAAACCGCCTCTCTTGCCATCAGTCCGTAAACCTTGCCAATGCCGCTGCATGGAACAACTTTCACCTTTTTATGCATTTGATTCCTCCACCTTTTTTTTCATAAGTTCGAAATATTGATCGAAACCAATGAGAAGTTCTTTGTCACTCTCAAAATCAGCCAGTTCAATTTCTGCGATCCAACCGAGTTCATAGGGATTTTCGTTGATCAGCTCCGGCTTTTGCACAAGCGTTTCATTAACGGAAATAACCTTTCCGCTTACCGGCGAAATCAATTCAAAGACCGACTTGGACGATTCGATCTCACCCGCTTCGCCGAATTGATCAATTTCCGCAGCAATGTCGGGCGGCGTAAAATATAAAATATCGGAAAGGCTTTGTTGGACAAAATCTGTTACGCCTATTCTGGCGCGGTTTCCGGTCACATAAGCCCAGCAATCATTTTCGTTAAAGTAAACTTCCGGATTTTTGGGCACCCTGAAAAGGAATTTGCCGTTTTGAAAAGTTTCATACCCGAAATTAAATGCAGAATTTATTTCCCCGGATGGGGTGCCCTCAACTACAGCCATATTAAGCCCGTTCAATATAATTTCAATAAGGGCATGATCATTTTCCAGAAGCCTGAGATTGTTTTTCAATTCAAAATTATGGTTTTTCGCTTCTTCGGTTATGTTTACTTTTCTTGAAATTTTCAGGTTTTTTTCTGCCGCAAGCTTACTTGCGCAGCGGGTCTGGCAGCCGTCGATGACCAAAAGCGGATGTTCGACCGCGATTTTATTGTATTTCGCTTCAGCCACCCTGCTATAAACAGGGCAAATGATCACATTTTTAGTATTCTCGCACAGTTTTACCGCGATTTCCCTTGAAATTGCCCCGGCGCATTTATCCAATCCGTTGCAAGGGAGGATGGCATAATTTTCAACCATTTGCTTCCTCCTTTCTTATTTCCTTGATCCTCTGCGTTGTTGCATTTTTATCGGGAAACGATAGCGCATCGGGGCCACAAATCTTTGAGCAGGCCCTGCAAAAAACCACACAGTTATTCGGGTTCCTGACGATCAATTTAATCTCTTCGGTTTCCCTGACCTCAAAAACTTTATGGGGGCAGAATTTCACGCATTCCATGCAAAAATCACATTTTGTATAATCAATTGTCGGTTTCCAATCGATTTTATCGCGTTCAACCCCCATGAAAGTGGTTTCGCTCATACCGGCTCCCCCATTTTTATCAGCGCTGCATTCACTTTTTCAAACGCCTGATCGGTGGTCATGTCGCGCACATCAAGAGGGATTAAATCCTTGCTGATGTCGAGGCCGGATTCTTTAAAAGCATCCCTGAAAAGCTTGTTTTGCATGTTGGGGGCACAGCCTCCGATAATGACTTTTCTGTGGGCCTGCAGAAAATCTATCAAGAACCGGTCTCCGTCTTCCTCACAAAGTTGCGGATGG
>CAIYZW010000674.1 GCA_903930725.1 uncultured Bacteroidota bacterium | reverse complement strand
TTTGTGATTGATGTGGCCTTGTTTGCCATTATTACAGTGGTTTTTCACTACTTCTGGTGGAATTTTCTCGGATTCTTCCGTGCTACCGGTTTTTATGAAGCAGTTTCCTCATGGCTTGCTACCCAGGTTTATCTGGCAGCGTTGTGGGTAAATGTAAACATTCTGTCATTGAACATCGTTCCCGACAATCTCACAAATACCCTCAACTTCCCCGGTATAGGTTACATTACAGTTAACGAAAGTTGTTCGGGTTTTAAACAGTTTTATCAGATATTTTTCCTGTTTCTCTTATTTCCTGGGCCATGGAAGCACAAGGCCTGGTTTATTCCGGCTTCCATTGGAGTAATGTTCCTTGTAAATATTCTGCGGATTATCCTTTTGTCGGTATTTCTGATTCATTGGCCGGCACAGTGGGATTTCTTCCATCTTTGGGTGATGCGGCCATTTTATTATGTGGTGATTTTTGCCGAATGGGTGATCTGGGTAGAGTACTTTACAAAGAAACGGCTAACTGATCTTTAAGTCAAAAGTAATATTCTACCATTCCATTCCCACCGAAGAGGGATTTTAGTTAACGCCTCAACCTCGATTATTCCAATCTTCCACCATTCCACCATTCCAATCTTCCATTCTTCCTCCCTTCCATCATTCCACCCCCTCAAAAACCTTATCAAGTTCTTTAAAAATCCTTACAAAATCCTCCTCTGTCAGATTAGATCCCGAAGGCAAACAAAGTCCGGTTTCGAAAAGATGTTCGCTTGTGCCGTTACCATAAAACGGTGAACCCGAGAAAACAGGTTGAAGGTGCATTGGTTTCCACAAAGGCCGCGATTCGATATTGTCTTTATCGAGAGCCAGTCGGATGGTTTCTCTTGTAATTCCATTATTTTTTTTGGGTTCAACAGTGATGGTGGTAAGCCAGCGGTTGGCATAAAAGCCGGCTGGTTCATGTACAAGTTCAATGTGGAAACCTTTACTTTTCAACGCACTGAAATATTTTGAATAACGCTCAAAATTGGCTCGTCGCTGGCTGACCCGGTCATTCAAAACTATCATTTGTCCGCGACCGATAGCTGCAACAACATTGCTCATCCGGTAATTGTAGCCGATTTCGCTGTGCTGATAATGTGGAGCCTGGTCTCTTGCCTGTGTGGCAAGGAACCGGGCTTTTTTTATTAAGGCTTCATCATCCGAAAGTAAAGCGCCACCACCGGAAGTTGTAATAATTTTATTTCCATTAAACGATAATACAGATAATTGGCTAAAAGAGCCGCACATTTTGCCGTCAATATTTGCACCCAATGCCTCGGCTGCATCTTCGATAAGCGGAATTTCATACTTTTCCGATAAAGCAGCAAATTCCTTCATTTTGGCAGGCATCCCGTAAAGGTGCACTACAATGATGGCTGCTGGTTTTTTTCCTTTGCTTATGCAATCTTTGATTGCTTCTTCGGTAAAGTGAGGATCCATGTTCCAGGTATCTTTTTCCGAATCAACAAAAACAGGGATAGCTCCCTGATAAACAATCGGGTTGGCTGATGCCGAGAAAGTGAAACTCTGGCAAATGACAAAGTCTCCGGGTTTAATATTGAGAAGAATGAGTGAAAGATGAAGTGCCGCAGTTCCTGAACTTAGCGCAGCAGCGTGGCTGGCACCGGTAAACTTCTGCAAATCAGCTTCAAAACCATCCACTTGCGGCCCGAGCGGTGCAATCCAGTTGGTATCGAAGGCTTCTTTTACGAATATTTCTTCATTACCGCTCATGTGCGGTGATGAAAGCCATATTTTTGTATTCATCTGAAGGTAATCTTTTTTTTGAGGGCGCAAAACTAAGATTAAACTGCAAATTTTCATCAG
>CAIYZW010000673.1 GCA_903930725.1 uncultured Bacteroidota bacterium | reverse complement strand
TGTTGCTGCTTTTCATCATGTTAAAGTAAAAGTTGCCGCCAAATCGTTAATGTCGAGTACTTTTATTGCATCCGTCAACGGCGAAGTGGTTACTTCGATGATTGTTCCCAACGTTTGGGACAATCCCAACGATTATTATGCCCGCACCGTTACCACCGAAAAGCCTTTTGTTACCTCAACTCCTGACGTTTCGGTTTCGTTAAAGTATAATAAATCAACCGCCACCTCCGTAGGCTGGCTCGATTACATCGAGGTTAATGTAATACGAAACCTGGTTTTCACGCCCGGGCAAATGGGTTTCAGGTCTCTATCCTCGGTTGGCACAAATAATATTTCCGAATTCAAAATAAGCAATGCCTCACAAAACCTGATGGTTTGGGATGTTTCCGATCCAACAAATGTTATCAGGCGACAAGGCCCGCTCGAAAACAGCACCTATAAAATTACGGTTCCAACGCCAACCCTGCTTCAGTTTATGGCCTTCGATGGCTCATCGTTCCTGACTGCCGAATTTGTAGAAACCGTTCCAAATCAAAATCTGCATGCGCTCAATAATATTGAATATGTAATTGTTAGCCATCCCGATTTTATTGATCAGGCCAACCGCATGGCCGATTTTCATAAAACAAATTCCAACCTTTCAGTTGCGGTTTGTACACCTCAAAGCGTTTACAACGAATTTTCGTCAGGCGCACAGGATATTACGGCAATAAAAGATTTTATGAGAATGTTTTACGAGCGCAGCAGTGAAACCGGAAAGCCAAAATATCTGTTGCTCTTTGGCGATGCTTCGTATGATTTTAAAGACATTTTGCCGGCTAACAGTAATTTTATCCCGACTTACGAATCTGATGAATCTCTTCATATGATTAATTCGTTTGCCACCGATGACTATTTTGGATTTCTGGATCCTGAGGAGGTTGCCGGCGATGGCGATTTGCTCGACATCGGGATAGGCCGTTTTGTAGCCCAAACTATCGAAGATGCGACAATGGCTGTTGACAAAGTTATTAATTATGCCTCATCAAGCCAGGTTATGGGCGATTGGCGTAACGTCATCACGTTTACTGCCGACGACGAAAACGGCAATGTGCACATGACTCAGGCAGATCAACTTGCAACTTTTGTTGACACCACCTATCGGGCTTATAATGTTGACAAAATTTACATTGATGCGTATCCCCAGGTTTCGACACCGGGTGGACAGCGGTATCCTGAGGTAAATCAGGCCATTAATTCGCGTATCGAAAAAGGAACCCTCATCATGAATTATACTGGCCATGGCGGAGAAGTAGGCTGGGCGCACGAACGAGTGCTCGAGGTATCAGACATCAACAGCTGGATAAACTGGGATAAACTGGCGGTTTTTGTTACGGCAACCTGCGAATTTTCGCGCTATGACGATCCTAACAGAATTTCTGCCGGCGAATATGCTTTCCTCAACCCAAAAGGAGGTGCAATTTCACTGTTTACCACTGCCAGGGCAACTTTTGGCGGTTCCAACCTAAGCCTTAACAAAGGTTTTTACAAACATGCATTCGAAAAAGTTGACGGTGAACATCATGCCATGGGCGACTTGATCCGGCTGGCAAAACTCGAAAGTTCGTCGGAGAGCAACGACATGAAATTTGTCCTTCTTGGCGATCCAGCTTTAAAAATTGCCTATCCAAAATACGCCATCGAAACCCTTACTATCAACGAAAAACCAATCACTTCGACACCCGACACACTAAAAGCCTTGTCAGGAGTTTCGATTTCGGGCGAAATAATTGATGGAAGCGGTAAAACCATGAGCGATTTTAACGGAACAATTTATTCGCTGGTTTACGATAAGGAATCAACAGTTACCACGCTGGGTCAGGACGAAGGCAGCTACCCTCGGACTTTTGGGTTGAGGAAGAACACAATTTACAAAGGAAAATCACAGATTGTTAACGGTAAATTTTCGTACTCTTTTGTTGTCCCGAAAGATATCAGCTATCAGTTTGGTACAGGAAAAATAAGCTATTACGCCGAAAACGGCATCGAAGACGCCACTGGCTACAAAGAAGACCTGATTGTTGGCGGGTTTGATGATTCGGGTGCGATTGATGATGCCGGCCCCTCGATTGACCTTTTTATAAATAATGAAGATTTTAAAGCCGGCGGAATCACCGATGCAAATCCTGTACTTTATGCCAGGGTTTCCGACTCAAGCGGCATTAATACTGTGGGAAACAGCATTGGCCACGACATTGTTGCGTTTCTCGACAACAATACCGAAAACCAGTACATCCTCAACGACTTTTACGAAGCCGATCTTGGCAGCTATAAACACGGAACAGTGAATTTTCCATTCTTCAACCTCCAACCCGGCGAGCATGAGTTTAGTGTAAAAATCTGGGACGTTTACAATAATCCATCCGAAGCAAAACTTAAATTTGTGGTGGTGGATGGTAACCGTTTAACCATCAATGACCTGATGAATTATCCCAATCCATTCTTTACGGAGACCTCGTTCAGGTTTAATCACAATAAACCAGGTTCGCCAATTGATGTCGAAATCGAAATATTCGACCTCAGCGGAAGGCGGGTTGCAATTCTTAGACAACAAAATATGAACGATGGCTATTATTCAAACCCACTTAAATGGAATGGGGAAAGTTCGGGTGGTGTATCGCTAAAAGGCGGGATTTATATTTATCATGTTAAAATTACCGATGAAGACGGACAGGCTACTTCTGCAGTTAAAAAACTCGTCATTTCAAGGTAATTAGGATTATTGTTTATGAGTTTTTAATCGAAAAAAATGAAAAAACTAATTACTTCACTGTGCTTTTTGCTGATTTTATTTCCGGTTTTTGCAGCCGGTGCCGAAAAAGTTGATCCAAAAATAATTTCCTGGGCAGGCATCGAAGAAATGCAATGGAATGGTTCCGTCGTTAAAGCGCTCAGTTTTAGTGGGGCTGTAAATGATGACGCTTTTGGGCTATTACCGGTTTTTAGCGAAAGGTTTTTAATTAAAACCCCAGGAAATACACTTCAGTTTGAGGTTACTGATCAGGTTTTCGGGGCTTTCGAAGACCAATCAGTCTTTAATCAACTCACCGATGCCGAACTCATCAATACCGAAATTCAAACCAAAACTGAAATTGCTATCAACCGGAAAGTAAAGTATAGTGTTTTTAAGATGCTGCCCATCCGTTTTAATGTTGTGACCGGTAAATTTGAAAAACTTGTCGGGTTTAACCTGAACATTACCGAAGTACCAGACCAGAGCAAGCAAACCGTTTTTAGCAATCGCAGTTTCGCCGACAGTTCTGTTTTAGCTACAGGCAACTGGTTTAAAGTTGCTGTTTTCGAGTCGGGAATTTACCAGCTTACTTACCAGCAGTTGAAGGATTTGGGTATGAATGTGGACGACATTGACCCGGCAACATTGCAAATTTATGGAAATGGTGCAGGTATGCTTCCCGAAAAAAACTCCGAATACATGTACGACGACCTGATGGAAAACGCCATTGTTGTCGAAGATGGCCTGGATGGTAGTTTTGATGAAGGCGATTATCTTCTGTTTTTTGGCGAATCGCAAATTTCATGGCAGTTCGTCCCGTTAAAACTCGCGTTTACACACACAGGCAATAAGTATTCCGACAGCACTTTTTATTTCGTAACCAGTGGTCAGAACTTTGGAAAAAGGGTTTCTAAGATCGTTCAAACCCAAAATCCGGTTACAAAATCAGTAACCGCCTTTGCTGATTATGCCTTGCACGAAAACAACACCCGAAACCTGATGAAATCAGGTGCTGAATGGTACGGCGAAGAATTTTCGGAATTACTCAGCCAGGACTTCCCGTTTGTTTTTCCAAATATCGTACAGGATTATTCTAATTATTTTGCTGCCGAGGTTGTAGCCCGTTCAGCAAATGTCAGCCGTTTTAAAATTAAGATTAACGAAGATTCGATTACCACCGCCAACGTGCCGGCAGTTGTGATGTCGTCGCCTGTACAATTTGCAAATGCTTTGTCAAAATCCTTCCGGTTCAATTCGGTTAACGATAATATTGATGTGAATCTGACCTACATTATGCCCGACAATAATTCGATTGGATGGCTCAATTACATCGAAATTAATGTAATGCGACACTTGATTTTTACCGGCAGCCAGATGTTATTCAGAGATATTTCAAATGTTGGTGATGGAAACGTTACAGAGTATGTGATAAGCCAGTCGCCTTTGCAGTTTAAGGTTTGGGATGTTACAAACCCCATCGAGCCTTTAGAAGTATTAATTGATGGCACAGGCGAAACAATCCGGTTTTCGCTTGATACCGACAAAATCCGTGAATTAATCGGGTTTGATAATGTGGGGTTTTTGTCGCCAGAACTCCTTGGAAGTGTCGAAAACCAAAACCTGCACGCCGATTCCAAAGCTTATGATTACCTTATTATTGCTCCGCCCCTGTTTAATGAACAGGCACAACGACTCAAGGCGCTGCATGAAGAAATGGATAACATGGAGGTTTTAATTGCCGAGCCTCAGAAAATATTTAACGAGTTCTCTTCCGGTTCGGTTGATCCTGTTGCAATTCGCGAATTTGTAAAAATGATGTACGACCGCTCGGGTGCATCTCCAAAACTCAAATATTTATTGTTGTTTGGCGATGGTTCGTATGATCCTAAAAATCGCCTCGACGAAAATCATAACTTCATTCTTACTTACCAATCCATGCAATCGCTTAAACCAACATCCTCGTATGTTACCGATGATTTTTTTGGTTTGATGGACGAAAATGAAGGCGTTGATGCCAACGGTGATGTTGATGTCGGGATAGGAAGGCTTCCTGTAAATTCGATCGAAAAAGCCACCGAAGTTGTTGATAAAATTGAACATTACATGCGTTATAGCTCATCGGTTCAGGGGGCATGGAGGAATAAATTCTGTTTCATGGCCGATGATGAGGATTTTAACCTGCATTTTTACCAGGCCGATACCATTTTAGCCAAAGATGTTTCGCTGCGAAACAAGGGCATAAACATCAATAAAATTTACCTCGATTCATTCAAGCAGCAAACTACTTCGAGTGGTTACATTTATCCCGATGCAAATATTGCCCTCAATAAGCAAATTCAGGAAGGCGTGTTATTTATGAATTACACGGGGCATGGTGGCGAATTAGGCTGGTCGGTGGAGCGTGTTTTGCAGGTTTCGGATATTAATTCGTGGACGAATTTTGACAAATTGCCCGTTTTTATCACTGCAACCTGCGAATTCAGCCGCTTCGACAATCCGGCTTTAACATCGGCCGGCGAGCTGGTTTTATTAAACCCGGTGGGTGGCGGAATCGCTTTATTCACCACAACCAGGCTTGCTTTTGCAGGCGTAAATCTTACACTAAATAAACGTCTTTACGACACTTTGTTACTTTCCAGCCCGGGAAATTATCCTAAATTAGGCGATATGATCCGGTTTTCGAAAACACCATCCAACACCAACACCAAAAATTTTCATCTCCTGGGCGATCCTGCCCTTTCTATCGCTTTTCCAAGATACACCGTCATAACCGATTCGATTAATGGAGAGTTTGTAGGGAAAGCCAAAGACACCATTTATGCCAACAGCACCGTAAGAATCAGCGGGCACATCGCAAATTCGAGTAACGAAGGAAGCCTGATCAGTACTTTTAACGGAACAATAATTCCGGCTTTATACGATAAAGCCATTACCATGATGACTTTGGGCAATGATCCCAAAAGTTCACCCGAACCATTTACAATCCAAAACAAGATACTTTATCAGGGGAAAGTTGAGGTGGTTAACGGAAGGTTTGAGTTTACTTTTATTGTCCCAAAAGATATTTCGTATGAATTTGGCCAGGGAAAATTGAGTTACTACGGAGCCGACAGCACCAGCGATGCAGGTGGTTATTACGACAATTTTATTATTGGCGGCTATGATGAGAATGCCGAAAACGACTATGTTGGACCCGAAATTCTTTTGTACCTCAACGATGCTTCCTTTACAAGTGGTAGCACCATTTACAACAACCCAATAATGTACGCACACCTGAGCGACCCTCAGGGAATAAATGCCTCTGGAAGTGGCATTGGGCATGATATTGTAGTGGTTATAGATAGCCAGACAAGTCAATCCATCATTTTAAACAATTATTTCGAACCCGACCTGAACAGTTATCAGTCGGGCAAGGTGGTTTTACCCATTCAAAGCCTGTCGTTAGGGCGGCATACGCTCGAATTGAAAGCCTGGGATATGTTTAATAATTCCTCCTCAAAAACCATCGAGTTTATAATTTCCGATTCAATTGCGATGAATGTTTCGGAAGTGAGGAATTTACCAAATCCATTTAACGATCATACCACGTTTACTTTCCGTCATAATCAATACGGGAGTTTACTAAGTGTACAAATTGATATTTTCAACTTCGACGGACAACTTGTAAGCACAATTGGCCCCAGGGATGTTTCAACTTCGGGCTATTTTGTTGAACCTGTTTTATGGGATGGTACCGACGAAAGAGGAAGTAAACTCCGCCCAGGATTCTATTTTTACCGGTTAAAGGTTGAAAATGAATTGGGTTCACAGGCCGAACGCATTCAAAAACTGATAATTTCGAGATAGCTTTAAACAATTTTGTTTATTGTTCGTTTGTTGATGCAAAACAATATTAGAAAAATAATGCCGTTTGCCTTTCATCTTTTTTTCTAAACATCAAAATCACATCAAATTTAATATAATGATTCGTAAAGTAACATTAGCCGCATTAGTATTGCTACTATCAAGTTTTAATTTATTTTCACAGAATGCCTTTGGCAAAAAAGTCAACACCATCACCACAGCCGTCCCCTTTTTATTAATTTCTCCCGATGGACGCGGAGGTGCGATGGGTGATGCCGGAGTAGCAACAAGTCCCGATGCAAACTCCATGCATTACAATCCTGCCAAATACGCCTTCATGGAGTCGAAAGTTGGCTTCTCGGCCGCTTACAGCCCGTGGTTACGTGCTTTGGTAAATGATATTAATCTGGCTTATGTAGCAGGTTATTTTAAATTAAACGACATGTCAACCGTTGCTGGTTCATTGCGTTTTTTCTCACTTGGCGAAATCACTTTTACAACTGATGATCCTAATGCACCGCCAATTGGCAACTTCAGACCGAATGAATTTTCGGTAGATGGAACTTATTCCAGGAAATTCTCAAAAACCTGGTCAGGAGCCGTTGCCGGGAGATTTATTTATTCCGATCTTACACAGGGTCAGGTGGTTCAGGGCGTCGAAACTAAAGCCGGAACTTCGGTAGCTGCCGACATTGCTGTGTATCATCAACACGAATTAAACTGGCGGAATTTCGAATATGCCGAATTTGCATTTGGTGCCAATATTTCAAATATCGGTTCAAAAATTTCATATTCTGATGCTACAACCGATAAAGACTTCATTCCTACAAACCTTCGCTTTGGGCCAAGACTTACACTCGACTTTGACGAATATAACCGCATGACTTTTACCCTTGATGTTCAAAAACTATTGGTGCCTACGCCTCCGGAATATTTTACTGATAGTGTTGACACAAACGGCAACAAGGTTATTGATAAAGGAATGAATCCTGATGTTTCGCCTGTTGAAGGTCTTGTTCAATCGTGGTACGATGCTCCTGATGGATTTGCAGAAGAAATGCGTGAGTTTTATTTTGCTACCGGAGTCGAATACTGGTACAATAAAGCTTTTGCCCTTCGTGGTGGCTTCTTTTACGAAGATGCGTCAAAGGGTAACAGAAAATATTTTACTTTGGGCGCAGGCTTAAAATACAATGTTTTCGGGCTTGATTTTTCATATCTTATCCCTCTCCAGCAACAAAACCCGATGGAAAACACGCTCCGGTTTACCCTGCTTTTCGATTTTGATGCTTTTAACAATCAATAAAAAACGCTTAAAATAAACCAAAGCCGGAAGAAATATAACTTCCGGCTTTTTTGTTTTAGATAAAATGCGCACTTTTGATAAAAATTTGACCCATGAAAATCCGCATTGGTTTTGGCTATGATGTTCACCGCCTTGAGGAAGGAAAGATTTTTACCCTCGGTGGGATAAAAATTGAACACCACAAAGGCGCCATCGGGCATTCGGACGCAGATGTGCTCGTTCACGCCATTTGCGATGCTTTGCTTGGCGCGGCAAACCTGCGTGATATTGGTTTTCATTTTTCTGATAAAGATCCCAAATTCAAAGGAATTGACAGTAAAATTCTTCTTGGTCAGGTTAATGAATTACTTCATAAAAATGGCTTTAGCATCTGTAATATTGATTCCACAATCTCACTTCAAAAACCTAAAATTTCGGCCATGATTCCCGAAATGCAAAAAACCCTTGCTTTAACTTTGGGAATCAGCGCCGACGACATCTCAATTAAAGCAACAACCACCGAAACCCTCGGCTTTGAAGGGCGCGAAGAAGGTGTTTCGGCCTATGCTGTTGCCCTCATCGAAAAAATTATCCACTAATATCGCAACTAAATGAAATCCATTAAAGTACACGGTGTAAAAGTAAATTCTATCTCCATTTTCTTAACTGCCATGTTTGTTATGGTGTTTTCGGCGGGTATCCAGGCTCAGGACCAAAAAGACAACCGTCAGGAAAAAAAAGAAAGACAAAAGAAAGAACAGGAAGCTCAGTTTCAGCTCGCCAAAGCTGCGCTTTACGATACAAATTTTGTAATCCCGGCCGACAATATTGTGTTAAACAGCGGCCAGTCGTTTATTATCAACAGCACCATCAATTTTTTACGATTGTCGGGAAATGAAGGTGCTTTGCAGTGCAGCGCCTACCTTTCGCCCGACCGTGGGCTTAATAATACCGGCGAACTTTATGTAAAAGGCCCACTGACCTTGGTTAAATTCACCGAAAAAAAGGACAGGATTACACTAAATTTTACCTTAAACGGTCAAACCGGAAAAATGAGGATTACTGTTTCGATTTTTGGCACCGACAAGGCAACCGTTTATGTTGACGGATATCTTGGTGGCCCGCAGTTTCAATTAAGCGGGAGGGTGCAAAAACCCGAAAATGCACAAATTTATGAGAAGCGATCGTTTTAATCTTACCGGCCTCATTAACTTAAATTTATCTTCAAAAACTATTTTAGTCCAATAAAACATTTGCCAAATGAATCGTTGCACCTGGGCGGCTTCAAACGCCGATTATTTTGATTACCACGACAAAGAATGGGGCGTCCCGCTTCATGACGACACGAAATTATTTGAATTTATGCTGCTCGATGCGTTTCAGGCGGGACTGAGCTGGCTCACCATCTTACGGAAACGAGAGAATTTCCGTAAGGCTTTTGATGATTTTGATTATCAAAAAATCGCCATCTACGACCAGCCGAAAATTGATGCTTTGCTTCAGGACAGCGGAATAATCCGTAATAAGTTAAAAATAAATGCGGCCATACAAAACGCGGTAGCCTTTATTAAAATCCAGCACGAATTTGGTTCGTTTGATGCCTACATCTGGGGATTTACAGATGGCCAAACCATCCAAAACCAGTTTACAAAACTCAATGAAATTCCTGTCCGGACTGAGCTTTCGGATAAAATCAGCAAAGATTTGGTAAAACGCGGGTTCAAGTTTGTTGGATCAACAATTATTTATGCTTTTTTGCAGGCAGCAGGAATCGTAAACGATCACACAACGGATTGCTTCAGATGCCAGCAACTTAGCGGTTTTTAAAACAACAATTAAATCTGTTTTAAGTTATTTGAATAATTTTGGGTCTTCAATTTAATACGTTGAATATGAAAAAAATTGCTGCTTTTACCTTCATCTTTCTGGTTTTTATTGCCTCTTTAAGCGCACAGGAAGATTCGTTGCGTCCCAAACAAAACCCTTATCATAAAGGCCCGAAAAAGCCGGTTACAGATAAGTTTTATTTCGGGGGAAATTTGGGGCTTACATTTGGAACATACACCTCCATAAGTATCTGGCCCATGGTCGGGTATAAAATTACGCCAAAATTATCGGCAGGATTGCAGCCTGGCTTCGATTACATCAAATACAAATACCAGGGTTTTACAGATGAATCGAGCAGTTATGGGATAAAGATTTTTAGCCGTTACCGGGTTATCCCTCAATTTTATTTTCATGCCGAATACGACTACATTAATTTTGAACTTTATGATTACAACACTCAAAATGAGCTGATTTCATACCGTGAAAATGTTCCTTTTTTGTTTCTTGGCGGAGGTTTATCCCAACAACTTGGCGAAAATTCGTGGATGTATGTCCAGATTTTGTTTGATGTATTGCAGGATAAAAATTCGCCCTATTCGTCGGGTGAACCATTTTATAGCTTAGGTTTTGGCGTGGGTTTTTAATTTCTTAACGATTTCCTTACCAGCGATTTAATCTTTTGCAGCACTTTTTATCACTTCAATTGTAATAATAATCCATCAACATTTCCCAGATGGCATTAATCTTGTAACTTTTTGACCCAATATTTTTAAACGAAAACATCAAAAAATTCGTTACAACAAACAATTTTAAAATTTCAGTATCATGCAAACATCATTACGTTTATTATTTCCCACACTTTTTTTAGTAGTTCTGCTTGGTTTCAGCTCGTGTAACAAAGATGAAGTAGAAACCGCCCCCCTTGGTAGCGTTAACATTGACATGTACGAACTACTTTCGTACAGTGGACGGGAATTTGGCTTTCAGGCATTTACCGACCTCGAATCTTACCCGGTTTCGTACATGATAAGAAGTAATACCAAACTGGAGGGGAACAAGATTACCGTTAATTTACTGGATATCGAAAAAGTAACGGTTTCCGGAGTTGCTGTTCCGCTCGGCTCGGCATCAACTTATGTGAATATCGGAAGCCTTTCGGATGGAGAATATGATTTCGAAGTTAACGTCGTTGACAGAATTAACTCCGGAAAACTTAAAATCTATTCCGGTTTTTATATCCTTTCTTTTGATGTTACCGATGGCTTAACTTTAAATGAAGATACGCTCCGTCGTATGCCCGAAGGTACATTGTGGGGATACCTTGGATACATGGATACCGCTTATGCCGCACCAGCACAG
>CAIYZW010000672.1 GCA_903930725.1 uncultured Bacteroidota bacterium | reverse complement strand
TGCCGGGAATCTTCCCGTCCTGCTCGAACTGCGCGAAGACAAAGGTAAGGGCGATTTGCTGGCTTACCAGTTGCCGGTTAAACTCAACCAAAAGCCACCGAAGCCCAACATCGTAACCATCAATGCCGACCTGGAATCGCTTACCAAAAACATCGCGGTTTTCGAATATTCGTCCAATAAATTTACTGCCAACACCGGCACCATCATCAACATCCGGTCGGTGGCGCCCTCGCTGAGCAAGCGCAAAGATGCCATTGCCGTGGTTTTCGGCGTAAGCAAATACGAAGACATGGCTCCCGCACCTTATTCGACCAACGATGCCATGATTATGAAAGAATATTTTGAGAAAATCCTCGGCATCGGGCAGGTGTTGGTTTTTACAAATGAAGAGGTGACCATCGGCAAACTCAACAAGGTTTTCAATCCCAACTATGGCGAGTTGCAAAAGGCCATCATCAAAGGACAGACCGATGTTTTTGTGTTTTTCTCGGGACATGGCGTGCCCGACAAAACCGGCGAAAACACCTACCTGCTCCCTTACGATGGCGTAAAAGAAGACCTCGAAACTTTTGGCTACAACACTTCCAAACTTTACAATAACCTGAGTTTGCTTGGCGCCCGCTCGGTTACGGTAATTCTGGATGCATGCTTTAGCGGAAGTTCCCGTAAAACGGAAACCATTCCCGAAGAAAACCTGATTGCCCAAAAAGGGGTGAAGGTGAAAATCCAGAAGCCATGGGTTGCCTGGCCTAATTTTACGGTGATCAATTCGTCCACCGGAGAAGAAACCTCGCTGGGTTACGATCCTTCCGAAACCGGGCTGTTTACCTATTTTTTGGCTGCCGGCCTGCAAGGCGCTGCCGACGAAAACACTGATAAAAAGATAACACTGGGCGAACTCAAAAAGTACGTCACCAGCAATGTAACCGGCACTTCCACCAGGATAAGCGGGTTACAAACCCCTGAGTTTTATGGGGAAGATAATATGATATTGGTTGAATATTAGATTAGAAGAATTAACCACTAAGGCACGCAGAACACGAAGGAACACAAAGAGATTTCTTAGTGAAACTAAGTGCCCTTAGTGCCTTAGTGGTAAAAAAAATTAGCATAATGAAAACACTCTACAAATTACTTTACCCCGCCCTGGCTTTTGCAGCCATGGCCTTTGTTTTGATAACCGCCTGCCAGAAACTCGATTTCGGCACCGTTACCAAAAGCAACATCCAAAACGTGACTGTGCGCGATGCCAGCACGGTAAAAGTTGAACTACAGATTTTCGACCTGAGCGACGACGCCCACCCCGATTACGGCGTGTGTTACAGCGAAACCAACCAACTGCCCACCGTTGCCGACAGCATAGTTGCCAAAGGAGCGCCCGGCACCATAAAAACCGACAGCATCATCCTGCAGGGTTTGCAGCCCGGAAGCAAAATTTACATCCGTGCTTTTGTGATGAACGGCAGCAACCCGCAATACAGTTTTAATGTAAAAGATGTTACTCCGCAGTTTCTCCCGGAGGCCTCAACCTTATCAGCAACCAATATCACCCAAACCACAGCAATAATTAACGGGATGGTAAATCCCAACAACAATACTACCACGATAATTTTTGAATATGGAACAACCACAACTTACGGGCAAATAATTAATGCAACTCCTAATACTGTAACCGGAACAATAGGCATCAATGTAAGTGCCAGCTTGACTGGACTGCAAGCCAGCACAAGCTATCATTATCGTGTAAAATCAAGTTGTGCCAATGGCACTTCCTTTGGAAATGACATTACCCTGTCGACTTTTGAAGGCACTTTGCCGGTTATAACAACTTTAGAGGCAACAAATATAACTGCCGTTAGCGCCACTTCCGGCGGCAATGTAACTAGTGATGGAGGAAGTACCATAACAACCCGTGGTATTTGCTGGAGTAGCAGCTCAAATCCGAATATTACTGGCAGCCACACCTCCAATGGTAGCGGTTTAGGAAGCTTTAACAGCGAATTGACTGGTTTATCTCCGTCAACTGTTTATTATTTGCGGGCTTATGCCACAAATAGTGCTGGAATAGCCTATGGAAATGAGTTGAGTTTTACAACCATATTTTCATGTGGTGCTGCTTTTACAATAAACCATGATGCAGGAGCCGTAGCACCAATTACTAAAACAGTTGTGTACGGTACTGTTACAAATATCCCTGGTGAACCCACTAAATGTTGGATTACTCAGAATCTTGGTGCAACTAACCAGGCAATGGCCATTGATGATGCCACAGAAGCCTCAGCAGGTTGGTACTGGCAGTTTAATCGCAAGCAAGGGTACATGCATGATGGTATAACACGCACCCCTAACACTACTTGGATAAGCAATATCACTGAAAATTCGGATTGGGTAGTTGAAAATGACCCATGTAGGATTTTCCTTGGTAGCAATTGGCGTATTCCAACCAACACTGAATGGACTAATGTGATTGTAAATGGAAACTGGACCAATTGGAATGAACCATGGAACTCTGAATTAAAACTTCATGCTGCTGGTTATTTAAACGACTATAATAGCTCATTAGCTGGTCGTGGTTCATTTGGCCAATATTGGAGCAGTACAAAGTATACCACTAATTTTGGTTGGTGTTTCTTTCTAAACAGTGACTACATTCTTATGAGCCACTACTACAAAGCCTTCGGTTATTCTCTTCGTTGTGTCAAAGATTAAATTGATTGACTACATATCTGATCATTCAATTTTCTCAAAGTTTAGTGTTTATTAGGCCGATTATGCTAATGAAAGTTCAAAATACCTCAAAAATAGTCTCATTGGAATTCATCTTTCTCACAGAAAAAAATGCAATACCAGCTTTACTTTAAATTTTAAAAAGCCTGCAAAAGTTGCTTTTTGAATGGTTAAAAAGACGCCTCATGAGATTTTCCTATCCCCCAATTTGGTTTTCAAAAAGACGCTCCGTCTTTTTTTCAGAGACGCTCCGTCTTTATAAAAAAGACGCAGCGTCTTTCTATACAGAGACGCAGCGTCTTTTTTTTCAGAGATGCAGCGTCATTTTTACATGGGAATAAGCATCGCCAAAATACCCGATGGATGGGGGCTTTTTACCTGGCCGTGTATTTCCGGTTAACAGGAAATTCATTGCAATTTTGAGTTGGGCTAAAACAGGTTAAGTTAAGTTAGGTGTAAAAAATGGAAACCATTTATAATGTGATGAAGCTTTTGTAGTGTAAGCTCAACAAAAAATAGCTTCATGAGATTTCCGAAGCCACGAATTGATTTTAAAACGATGGAGTGGGAGATTTTTTAAAACCAGGTTAAATCGCTGATGGAGAAAGGAAGGCCAGTGGCAACTAACTGGATTTTTTTTGAAAATGAAATTTCAAAACTCAGACCGTTTTTCAAATTAAACTTATCTTTGAAAAAAATATCAGATGGCAAATCTTTATGTAATATCAGGTTGTAACGGGGCAGGCAAAACGACTGCCTCATACTCCGTTTTGCCTGATATGCTTAATTGCAAAGAGTTTGTAAATGCCGATGAAATTGCCAAAGGACTTTCACCTTTTCAGCCTGATAAAGTGGCCATTGAAGCTGGCAGGATAATGTTAACCCGCATAAAGGATTTAATAAAACATAATGTTGATTTCGCCTTTGAGACGACTTTAGCATCGAAATCTTATGCCCCTTTTATTCGGGAAGCACAATCAAAAGGATACTTTGTGACACTGGTTTTTTTTTGGCTTAATTCGCCTGAGCTTGCCATCGAACGTGTAAAAACCCGCGTTAATTCAGGCGGACATGATATTCCTGAAAATGTTATTAATCGCAGGTATTGGGCTGGCATCAGCAATCTTTCAAAATTGTATGTACCAATCAGTGATTACTGGTTGATTATTGATAATTCCGAGCCTCCGTTTCAGGTGATTGCCGAAGGATTTAAAAATGATGTTACTGAAATAAAAAATCAATTTATTTACAATCAAATCGTAAAACATGACAAAAGATAATATTAAGGAATTACGTACTAAGATTCTCAAAGGCATTGAATTATCGTACAACCGCCTGCTGATTTCAAAACAAAAAGAAGATGGAGAATTGGTGATTTCGAGAAATGGAAAAATCGTGAGGGTTAAAGCGAAAGATTTGGCGAAGTAGTTTAAGTTTTGCACTTAAAACCATCCTCCTCCCATCCCTTGAAATGAAGAGCCAGCAAAAGTTTCTGCAAATAAATGCCTGCAAATCCTGCTTTTGAATTACCAAAAAAAACCAACTTCCTGAGATTTCCTATGCCACGAATTGATTTATTAAAACAAAGGAGTGGGAGAATTAGAAGACACTTCATCATTTTTTGAGAATTTGTTTTTAGAAAAAGTACACCCTTTAAAAGGATTTGTATTATTGGCCGTTAATTTGGTAACTTTGTTCTAAAATTACATCGCATGAAAAATCTAATTATCGAAAATACAGGGAATCAAATGGTGTTGAGAATCAACAAGGAAGGCTTCGATGAAGATTATTTGATTTCGTTGGTCAAACGGCTTCAACTTGAAGAGTTAGCCGAAAAGGCAGCTTTTAATTCCGGGATTATGCATGTTGCAGATCAGATAAATAAAGAGTGGTGGATGGAGAATGGAGAAACGTTTCTTGAAGGGGTTAAGAAATGAATCCAAATGCGGTGGTTGTTGATACGAATTTGATTTTTTCAGCATTGATCCCCAAATCTTCAAAAATCCGGGATGTTTTATTTGAAACCAACAGAGTTTTTTATTCCCCAAATTTCCTGATTTCAGAGATTTATAAACACAAAGACAAACTGATTTCCAGCTCCAAACTCACCGAAACCGAATTTCATCAGTTTTTTTAGCGGAATTATCGAACGCATCAATTTTGTGCCCCTTGAGATAATTAGTGTCGAAAGTAAACAAAAAGCCTATCATCTCTGCAAAAACGTTGATATTAATGATTTACCATTTGTTGCCCTCGCTATCGAACTCAATGCACCGCTTTGGACGGGAGATAAACGGC
This sequence comes from uncultured Bacteroidota bacterium, assembly GCA_903930725.1. Classification (GTDB taxonomy): domain Bacteria; phylum Bacteroidota; class Bacteroidia; order Bacteroidales; family 4484-276; genus CAJATL01. The sequence continues at coordinate 1,163 of CAIYZW010000672.1, read as the reverse complement.
TCAGAAATGGCTTAATATTGAAAGGATTTCAAAACTTTTTCGCTGTTTGATTTTCCAAAATATTTTCTGGTTCAACTTGCAAAGAAGAAAACTGCATTTAATGCCATGCTGCCATTGGTTTCAGATGTTAAAAAGCCTCCAAAAGCGGTTCTTTGATTAAAAAAACCACGCTCCATAAGATTTTCCTATCCCCCAATTTGGTTTTCAAAAATAGGCAGCATCTTTTTTTACGGTGAAAATACGGCCAAAACATAGGCTGCCGTTGTATTTCTCTATCCCAAAAGAATCCGTACGGTCATGCTTTTCAAATTTTGGTTACCTTTGTTTAAAATAATAGAAGCAATGAAAGCTATCGAAATCAATACAAAAACCGACAAACACGGCTACTTAAAGTTTAATTATCCATTGGAAAAGAAGGAAAGCAAGGTTCGCGTTATCCTTTTGGTTGACGAAAAAAGTTATGAGGTTGACGAAGAACAGTTATGGATGCGTGCAATCTCTTCAAATCCAGCCTTAAGTTTTTTAAGCGACACCGAAGAGAATATTTACACCTTAGCAGATGGAGAGCCATTTAATGATTAAAAATTCCATCGTTCTTGTCCCTTTTCCTTTTGATGATTTTTCGGTTTTAAAAGTCAGGCCGGCACTTTGTCTGACCTCTGAAATTGGAATACATCACCATGTTATCATTGCCTTTTTTCAAGTAAGATTCCTGACGACTTGATTGAGAGTGACGTGATAATAAAACAAGGAACTGAACATTCAGCCGGAACGGGTCTGACAGTAGATTCGGCAATCAGATTGCATAAAATAGTAACCATTCCAAAATATCTGATAAAAAGAAAATTAGGTAAAATCGGCAAAACTTTGGAAGTTGAGATTAAAGTAAAAATCAGGAATTTGTTTAATCAGGAATAATCCCTGTTTTATTAAGCAGTGTTTCCCAATATTCAAATCAAAGGAAATCACCTCCCCCCCCCATCTTTGGAAATGCTTTATCAGCAATAGTTTTTGATAATTTAAATGATTCTTAAGATGAAAACAAGAATAATTGAATTAGATGTTGATTTTATCGGCGGCGAAGGCCCAATAACTGTTGCTGAAGAAAAAGCTATCAGCGACTACATTACAAAGCGTAAATCGGTTACAAAAAAAGCGTCAGA